>JARRJE010000270.1:0-6338 GCA_037379765.1 Deltaproteobacteria bacterium | reverse complement strand
CTTGATTTTACCCTTGAGATCAACGATCGATCTGGCGGGAAGGATGCGGCCGCCGGCAAGGGAACCAATGGCCTTGTTGATCTCGAGCCCCCAGCTCTCCACCTGGAATTGGTAGGCAGAGGTAGCGGGACGAAAATTTCCTTGTATTTCGAAGCCTTCACAGAAGGGGGAAGTGGCGGTGGCCCTGACCGTGACTTCGCCGGGCGTCAGGTTGATGCGGCCGTCAAGGCCGGCGACATGCAGCCGTTCGGTTTTGATCGGGAAAGGAAGAATATCGGCGGGGATAAACAGTGAACCGTCTTCCACCGTAAGCGCCAAGTGTGGAAGACGGGCGATCTTTTTCTCTGCCGTCCTTTGGCCTGCTTCTGCGAGTCGGACGGTCGGCTGTTTAAGAACGATCGTGCCCGCGTCTTTCCGCCAACCGAGAATTACCGACCAGCTGGGGTGGAATTCGGCAGCCGGTGCCGAAAGTTGCCAGCTGTCGCTCTCAATCCGCAAATCCCGGGCAGAAATGTAGGGCAGAGGCCACCAGTGCCAGCTCACGACATCTAGCCGCAGGTTGAATGGCAGCTCTCTTTGCAGCCTGCTGATGACGGCCGACTGCACTTGGTCGAGCCGTAAAAGAAACGGGGCAAGCACCACACCGGCCAAAAGGGCCAGCAATAACAACGCAGCCTTGGAGCGGATTTTCATATTGCACTGATATGGGGCAGACATCGTCCGGCGGTTTGCCGGCTTGAGCGAAGCGACCGTAAGTATAACCGACCACGGTCCGCCTGGGAACAGGCAGATCTCTCGTTCTCATGTGCACAGGTTAATTTTTAGACCAGCAAATCGTCTTCTTCCGGCAGGTGCCGGTGTTCGAGTTTGGCAGCCCGCCAAGGGCGAGACGCGAAGACTATCGCTAGAAATAGGCAGATCAGCAAAAGGCCCGCTCCGTAGATCACGAGTTGCAGGAGAGGATAGCCGCCGTAATTTTTCTGGAGATCACCGGCAATGCCCAGATAGAGCAAATAGAAGAGGATGGCCGGTGTAAGCCAGCGGATGAGGAAGTTCCAAAATACCGGAATTCGGGTGCCGAGGGCATTGATGTGGTTGCGAAGGACGGATGCCTTTAGCAGCCATCCGACGATGAGGCATTCGAGCAGCCCCCCGAACATGAGACCATAGTTGACGAAATGGTCGGCGATGTCGAGAAGGTACAGGCCGCCACGGGTGGTGAAAATCAGGCTGGTCAGGAAACCGATGAAGCAGACCACGGTGACTACTCGCTGTCGCGGCCAGGCGAACTTATCGGTCAACGAACAGGTAAAAGCCTCGATGAGAGAGACGGCGGAGGTCAGGCCGGCAACGATAAGCATGAGGAAAAAGAGTATGCCAAAGAGGACATTGGCATGCGGCAGCATGGAGATTGCCTTGGGATAGACGACAAAGGCGAGTTGCGGCCCGCCCTTTATCGCCTGCTCGAAAGGCACCCCTTGGCTCACCGACATGAAGCCGACGATCCCGAAAACTGCAAAACCAGCGATAAAGGAATAGGCGCAATTGACAACCGAAGTGATAAGGGCGTTCCTGCCGAGGTCGTTTTCCTCTGGCAGATAGCTCGCATAGGTGATCATGATGCCGAAACAGAGGGACAGAGTGAAGAAGATCTGGCCGAAGGCTGCGGCCCAGACTTCCCCCGCTGTTTTGCGCACCGCGGGATCAGTAGCAAAAATGTTGATCTTTGCCCAATCAGCATGAAGGTAATGGCTCCGAATGGCGTCGATGGCTCCGTCCAGGGAAAGGGTCCAGCCGACGATGATCAGGGTGATGAGTAAGAGAAGCGGCATGAAAACGATGCTTGCCTTCTCGATGCCGTGCCGGATATCCCGGAAGCAGATCAGCCAGCAGCCAAGCCAGACCAGGGCGGTGGTGAGGAGGATGGGGAGTCGGATGCCGCCCAGCTGTCCGGCAGAGTCGGTGAGCTGGAGGAAGGTTGCAGAAAAGAAACTCTGGGTATCTGCGCCCCATGCGAGGTGCAGGGAAAAGCCAAGATAGTTGATGCACCAGCCGATGATCACCGAATAAAAGGGCATGATGCCCAGCATGGAGATCACCGGCATGAGCCATCCCAGCCATTCGAACCGTTGGTCGACCCGGTTTATGCTCAAAGGGGCAGAGCCTTTCTGGAAATGACCGAGGCCGTACTCGAGGATCATGATCGGGATACCGGCAAGCACCAGAGCGACCACATAAGGGACCAGAAAGGCGCCGCCGCCGTACTGGTGGGCCATATAACTGAATCGCCACACATTGCCCAGCCCGATAGCCGAGCCGATGGCGGCCAGCAGAAAACCGATGTTGGACTGCCAACTGCTTCTCTTCTGCTCCATATCTCCCCCGCCTTTCAGCCTTGCCTGCAAATGAATCGCCCCCGATCGGCCGGGGGCTGACTCAAGGATCTTAGCATAACTCTTTGAAATAACAAGTTGCATTCCGGCTGCAGCTGTGATTTTGCTATAATCTCACCACAATTCATGTGGGAGTGCCATTCTTGCGCGAAAGAGATGATCGCTGCATTTTTGTCAATTCTGAAACTCTGATTCGGAAAGGGCTTCATTGGACAAAAAAGATTGTATTTTTGTTTCAGCCTGTTGTAAGGAAAACACCCAGTAATGGAGCTTGTATGGCAAAGTTGAAAGTCGGCGTGATCGGCGTCGGGTACCTCGGAAAATTCCATGCCGAAAAATATGCTGCCATGGATGATGTGGAATTGGTGGGAGTCGCTGACATCCACCCCGACACAGCCGCTGCCGTAGCTGAAAAGTGCAGGACCACAATGTATGCGGATTACCGCGAGCTGCTCCCGCACGTGCAGGCTGTGAGCATCGTCGTGCCGACCACCATCCATCATCAGGTGGCCTCTGATTGCCTGAATCAAGGTGTGGATACCCTCATCGAAAAACCGATGACCGGCACGCTGACCGAGGCCGACGATCTGATCGCCAAGGCCGATGCCCAGAATCTGATCATCCAGGTCGGCCACCTGGAGCGCTTCAACCCCGCCGTGCTCGCCATGCAGGAACATCTCACTCACCCCATGTTCATTGAGTCGATCCGGATTCATATGTTCAAAAACCGCGGCACGGACGTGGACGTTGTGCTCGACCTCATGATTCATGACATCGATATCGTTCTCTCGATTGTCGATTCCCCACTCCGAACGATCCATACCGTAGGAGTACCGGTCGTCACGCCCCATACCGATATCGCCAACGCCCGCCTCATTTTTGAAAACGGCTGCACGGCCAATGTCACCGTAAGCCGGATCTCCCGGGACAACATCCGTCGGCTTCGGATCTTTCAGCCGAGATGCTATATCGCCGTCGATTACGCCAAAAAGGAGATCATGGTCATCCGTCAGCACTCCGAGCGGGGTGAAAATGGACTGCCCCGGGAGGAAGTCATCACTTCCTCATTCGTGGAAAAGGACGCACTCGAGTCCGAACTGCAGGATTTTGTGGCCAACGTCCGTAATCGTACGAGACCTACCGTTTCCGGCAGGGAAGGGCGCCGAGCCCTTGCCGTGGCCTTCCAGATTATGGCCCAGATCCGTGAACACATCGAAGCCCATCGCGAGATCCTCAATCAATGAGGGGCGGAGTTTTAAGAAAGAATAGTACATCCAGCCCCTTAACTTCCCTTAAGCTTAAAACCTAAACTATTTCCATGCCCAGCCGCATTATGATCGTAGCCGGGGAGGCTTCCGGCGACCTGCACGGAGCCAATCTGGTCCGCGCCCTGAAGGAGCAGGCCCTCGATCTGACTTTCTGTGGGATGGGCGGCAGCGCACTGGCGGGCCAGGATGTGGAGATCCTTTACGACTCCGCCAAAATGGCAGTGGTGGGGCTTTCCGAGGTTCTTGCCCATCTCCAGGATATCCGCGCTGCCATGAAAACTCTTGTCAAGCGGCTCCGGCAGCAACGACCCGACCTCCTCATTCTCATCGATTACCCCGATTTCAACCTCATTCTGGCCGGTAAGGCAAAAAAGCTCGGCATCCCTGTCTTTTATTACATCAGCCCGCAAATCTGGGCCTGGCGCCGCAGTCGGGTCCGTAAGATCAGGAAACGGGTGGACCGGATGGCGGTGATCCTGCCGTTTGAGGAGGAATTCTACGGGCGCTACGACATGGCTGTGGACTTCGTAGGCCACCCTTTGCTGGATTCGGTGCGATCGTCGAAATCGAGAGATGAGTTCCTGGCGCAGTACGGGATCGATCGCGAGGCCACCGTCATCGGTTTGCTGCCCGGCAGCCGCCGCAACGAAATCGCCACCCTGCTGCCCATCTTTCTTGAAGCGGCCCGCCTTGTTGCCGAAGAGATCCCGAAGCCGGTTTTCCTGCTTCCCCTCGCCCCGGGGCTGTCAGAAACGGAGCTTGCGCGTCACGGCCTTGCCGAATCCCCACTCGATGTCAGGATCATCAGCGAGAACCGCTATGAGTTGATGGCTGCCTGCAGGGTCGCTATGATCGCTTCCGGCACTGCCACTCTAGAGCTCGCCATCCTCGGAGTGCCGATGGTGGTCTGTTACCGCATTTCTCCCCTGACCTATTTTTTGGGACGGCGGCTGATCAAAGTTCCATTTGTATCCCTGGTGAACCTGGTCGCGGGCCGGCAAGTCGTCCCCGAGCTGCTGCAGGATGAGGCCACACCGGAGACGATCAGCAAAGAGTTGAGGAGGATGCTGTGCGAGCCGGCACGGCTTGCCGGAATCCGTCAGGACCTGTCCGAAGTGCGGGAAAGATTGGGAAAAGCGGGGGCCTCAGGGCGAGCTGCCCGGGCGGCGTTGGAATTGATTCGGCCGTAAAATACGGCCACTCGGGCCACGGGGGTGAAATCCGCTCAAATCAACCGTCGGAGTTTTTGCCTGCCTGTTGTTGGCGCTGGATTTTCTGCCTGAACGCTTCCAGATCGCTCTTGACGTGTTGGGCATAGCATTCGGGGCAGATGCCGTGGGTAAACGAGATATCGGCATGCCTCCTGATGTAGGTCTCCAAGTCCTGCCAGTAATTGTGGTCGTCCCGTATCTTTTTGCAGTAGGAGCAGATCGGCAGAAGCCCTCGCAGGACTTTCACATCGGCAAGAGCCTTTTCCAACTCGTTCACCTTTTCGTTCAACTCTCCATTCATTTGCTCCAGTTGAGTTGACTGCGTCTGCACCTGTTGATGCGCAAGGGAGAGTTGCTCATTGCTGCGCTCAAGGGAGGAGTTTGCCTTGTGCAATTCCCGGGTGCGCTCCCTGACCCTCTGTTCGAGTCCCGAGTTCAACTCCACCAGCTCGGCCATCAGCTTTTTGTTTCTGGCGGTCAACCGATAATGATCCACCGCATTTTTGAGGGTCATCCTGAGGGAATCGATCTCCCAGGGCTTGACGACGTACTTGTAAATGTGCCCCCGGTTGATGGAGTCGAGTAGGTCCTGGGTTTCGGTATAGGCAGTAACGAGGATCCGCACCGAATCGGGACAACTCTCCCGCACTGCGGAGAGCAGATCGATCCCCGACATACCCGGCATTCTCTGATCGGAGAGAACGACTGCCATCTCCCCGGCATCAGCGAGTATCCGCAACCCATCGTCGCCGTCGGCCGCGGTGAAGATCTCATAATCCCCGCCGAACAACTGTTTGAAATTGGATAAATTTACCTGCTCGTCATCGACATACAGGATTTTAGCTTTTGGCTCCATCGGGTTCCCACTTTTTTGAGAAGAAAAAAGAAGCCTTATGTCATGAACCAGGATTGATTATCGAAAATGATATCGTAATTTTTCAGTCAAAGGAATACCCGGCCCCATTTTTTGTAGTTCAACTTTTGATATAAGCTTCGCCGGTTCCTGCCAACGGCAGGATGATCAGGAATTCCGTCCCTTGCCCGGGCTCGGAATTCACCTTGATCCCTCCGCGATGCTTTCTGATGATTCCGTAGGAAATACTCAAGCCGAGGCCGGTGCCTTCCCCAACTGTTTTGGTGGTAAAGAAGGGCTCGAAGATGTGATTTCTGATCTCTTCCGGAATGCCGGGACCCGAGTCTTTGATGCTGATGTGAAGATTCTCATTCTCCTTCCATGTCCTGATCATGATCCGGCCCGGCCCTTCGATGGCCTGGACGGCATTGAGCAGGATATTCATGAAAACCTGGTTCAGGTGACCGGGTGAGCAAGGGACAGGCGCCAGATCCGGTTCGTACTCCTTGACGATCTCGATCTGCTGCTTGTATTCGCTATAAAGTAGGGCGAGGGTGCTGTCGATGCTCTCGTGGATATCGATGGGTTTCCACTCCGCCGTGCCAGGTCGAGC
>JARRJE010000269.1:0-5320 GCA_037379765.1 Deltaproteobacteria bacterium | reverse complement strand
ATCCTTTCAACTAGCCACCTACCCACTCGCTATCCTCAGCAGCAGGGCCTCCTGTTCCAGCCCGACACCCCACCGATCCATCATAAGCACCACCTGTCGGACGAGAGGATCATCGGTTTTTCTAAGCCGATCCAAAACAGCTACATTGTCGATGAGAAGCTCTCTTTTACCATATCTGGCCAACAGATCTTCGAGGTCCGGTGGGAGGTAAAGGTCCGCTCGCTCAGGGCAGGCAGCTTTCAACCGTAGATATTCATCAAGCCCTACAGGGTCGTAATCTCCGCAATGAAGGATCCGGGCCTGTACCATTTCCGGCGAGGCGAGCCATGCCAACACCCTACCGCTCAAGCGCCCCTGGGCATAGAGTGCCAACTGCGCTCCAGTGCAGAGCTTTTCGAAATTCCAGAAGACTTCCGCATTTTCCACTACCGCCAAGATGCCCCTGAACCCCCAGTGCCAGTCCTCCTTAAGGCACAAAGCGGCGACTCCGGCCAATTGGGTCCAGTGGGCGATCGGCAGCACCTGGTCTTTGGCGTATAGCTGGCAATTTCCGAATCCGCGCAGCAGAACTGTGGGCGGCCCGGACTCGTGCGCCTTTTTGGAGTCACGGAGATCGGCGACCGCTCTACTTCTTGGTGCAAAATTTCCCCGGCTCCCCTCCAGGCCCGAAGGATAATTTTGTGCAATATACGCTGTTAAGGCTTCGTGGCTTTTCACCACCAATCTTCTGCCTGCACCGCTCCGCTCCTCAGTCACTGCCCCGGTATCAAAAAGCGTCGAAAGGCGGAGGCGGTCCCTGGTGGTCAGTCTGCTCGCCGGAAGAGAACCCTGATAAAGCAGTAGCGAGAGTTTTTCCGCCAAGCCGTCAACAGCCATCGCCGGCATTCCTTTCGATGCGTACAACGGATATTTTCGGATCCAGCACCACGCGGCCGTTTATTTCCCGCAGAAAAAAGAGCGCATCAGCCGCATCCATAGCTTCGGGGCTGGCCAGGACCGCCACGAATCCCATTTTACGGGCTTCCCGCACAATGGCGATCAAATTCTCCCGGTCAAGGCTCGAGGCCTCATCAAGGTAGAACGGTACAGTAACTTCTTTTTTATCGTCGAGAAGTCCCCGTAGTAGCATCAGATTGATCAAAACCTTGATAGTTATGGTGGTGCCGTTGGATTCGATGGAATCGAGGTGCTGGTAACGCCGGGTCTGACCGTCGATGCTGGTAACCTCGAATTGCAAATCGAACAGATCGGCGAGCTCCACTCGCCGGTATCGGTTGAGCAGCTCCCCCAGCTGGTTCTGGGCTTCGGTAACCGCACCGCTGTCAGCGAACAACGGAATAGCTTCGAACTCGGCCACTGTCTTTATTCTGCGGGTCCATTCAGGATGCTCTCGCAGAAGCAGTCGCAATCTCTCCAGATTGGAGATCGAAACCCTTCCCAGACGACGGTTGAGCTCATCCAGACGCATGTTCAGGGTCTGTAAATCGCGATCCAGCCCCTTGAATGCACTCTGCAGGCCGGCAGCAAGACTCTTCCATAACTCCTGTACCGCCTTTTCTTTTTCGGCCAGCGCTTCAACCTCGGCCTGGAGGTTAGCCAACGTAGCGGCTTCGTCCTCGCCAAGGTATTTCCCATAGGTGCGCAGCTCAATCCGCCGGAATTCTTCGGCAAAGCGCCGGGCCACCTCATCGTGCTCCCGGTATTTCTGCTCATAGATTTCCAGCAGCCTGTCCATTTCCAAATCTTCCGAGGCGAACGGTTCAACCGGCCAGAGGGGGTCGGGGCTGCCCAGTTTCTGAATTCTGGTTATTAATTTCTCCTTTTGTGATTCCAAATCGCGCCGGGTTTCATCGAGAGAGCGCTTCTTTTCGATCAGCGCCGATCTTTGACCGGCCAGCTCTTTCAGTTTAACATCCAGCTGCTTCTGCCGCTCTTCGAGGACGCTTTCTTCCTTGGCTTGCGCTTGGATTTGCGGCAACCGCTCCTGATAGCCCCGAAAGCGGCTCAGGCGATCATAAAGCAGATCCCGCTCCTTTTGCAGCAGCTCCTTTTTGCGCCTGATCTGCTGGGTATTTTCCGCCGCGGCCAAAAGACGCCGCTCTCTCTTGAGAGCATCCTCCTGCTCGGCGATATGCCGGGCCAGGGTCTGAGCGTCATGAAAAACGGCCAGATCAGGTCGGCTCAACGAATCGAGCAGCACTCTCACCAGATCATCTTCGTAGACTCCTTCACGAATCCGGTTGGTGAATCGGAGCAGGGCGGCAGCTAGTTTTTCTTCGTCCTTGACCTCGAGTCCTTCCTTGCCGTGAACCAGCCCCAGGATCTCCGGATTGATCAACCGAAAAATGTTTTCCGAATCCGCATCGGAAAGCATCGGCAGCAGCTTCGAGGCGACATTACGGGAAAATTGCTCGCGCTGGCGCTGCAAGCCTGCCAAGAGCTTCTCCATTTTTAGAACCTGGCTGCGAACCTGTTCCACGGAAACATCCGTTGCCAGTCCCAAAGACGCACTGAGCCCCTCAAGCTCTGTTTCCAGGTTTTGGAGCCGGGCTTCCTCGAAATCGGGAAGGAAGTTACGAAACTCCTCTTCTTCTTGGCGATGCTGCGCAAGCGCCCCTTTAATTCGGCCAAGATCCTTTAGCACCTCGTCCCGCGCTTCCTGATTCCCAATTTCATCCTTCTCGATACAATCCAATTCCTTGCTCAGCCGAGCAAAATCATCTTTGATTTGCTGCTGGTCATGCAGAATTTCGTTTTCGGTCCGGGCGAAACTGCTCCGTATCTCCGCCCAGATGCCGGGAAGCAGCCGCCGCAACCCGTCACGCTTGCCAGCCAGCTCCAGAACCAGGCGCACATCCTCGATGATGGCCCGCAGCTCACCAACAGCTTCAGCCTCGCGGCAGACCTTGCGATACTGACTCGAGTATCCTACTTCCAGATCGATGGCGCGTTGCTGGAACTCCCCCTGAAAAATTTCGAGCAGGAACTGCTTAAGCTCTTCCTGGCGCAGATGCGCCAAGCGCAGCAGGTTGCCGAAGGCTGAACGGAAGCGCTCATACTGATCCCGATGCCGGATGGGAACCAGCCCCAGGTTCACCCCCTTGTTGTCGCCAAGACCGGTGAGGGCGGCCCTCAGGTGGCGAGGTTCAAGCAGGCGGAATTCCCGGGCGGCAAGGCGCGTTCGTATCTCTTCAGGGGAGCGGATCCGGCGTTCCGGATCAAGGAAATCATCCTGATCATACTGCCCCTGATAGGAAAACCGCTGGAACTCGTAGCCGCGGATCGGACCCTGCCCCTGCACGCCGACCACCTGATATCCACGCGGCGTCAAGCATTCGAAAAGGAGATAGCTGTTCTGATCGGGAAAATAATATTTCCGCGTCTCCGCCATCTCCCGTGAAAAATGCATGTTTCGCTGATCATCTATGTAGAGAAACTGCAGCACGGCGATGAGCGAAGTCTTGCCCACATTATTGGGACCGTGAAGGAGGCGCTTTACTGTAATTTTATCCATCGACAGGAGAGGTTTGACTTTATCTACCTAAAGGTAGTGGGTTGATCAGCTCGACCTCGCCCTAATCGTATTTCCCGGCACGGAGCAGCACCAGGCGGGACGGTCCGACGATGTTCATGACGCCGCCTCCCCGCGCTTCGAGGCATCCTCACGATTCAGAATCTCGATACAGAGATCGAAGAAACGATAGGCCGGAGTGCGGAAGCGGAACGTTTCATCATCAAGCCGTTTGGCGAATCCGAATCGTTCGAGCTGCCGGATGATCCCGCGCAGATCGTCTTCGCTGCTGGCGCCGGCCTCCTTGAGGTAGGCGCGGTAGCGTGCTCCATTGAGATGAGGCAACTCGGGGATGGCAAAGGCCTGGGTCATGAGGGTGTCGACTACCGGCTCACCCTGATCGGCAAGGGATTCAATGAGGATGAAGACAAACAACGCCATGCGCGTTGCCTGGGGGCTGAGATTGTCATTGCCGCGAAGGTAGAAAAAATCCCGTGGATGCGCCTCCAGCCGGAAGCCGAGGTGGCGGAAAAGGTCCTGATATGCATCCAGGTTATCCCGCAGGGCCCAGAAGGGCTTACCGTCTTCGGCGCACAGATGCTGCCCTCGTCGCAGGGCATCGAAGATCTCGCTGAGAAGCGGCAGGGCAAATGGACTAGTTTCACTCATTGGGATATCTCCAGCCGCAGCGGCCGCGCAACCAAGGTCCCCCCGACCAATGGATACCGGCGATCCTCCCCGGCGAAATGCCGCACGCCCAGATCACTTAAAAAAACCTGTCCATAAGCACGCACCAACTCGCCAATCCCTGCCGCCGGGTATTGGATCAGCAACCAAGCCAGCAGATCGTCAACGGGCAGAGCAGATTCCAACCGGGTGAAAAGTTCGGAGGGGAGGATGAAGTCCCGGGTTGGTGCTTCTCCGCCCCCGATGAGCGGGGCGGGAGTTGTTGGTTCATAGCCGTGCACCCCGCTAAGAAAGGACTCCAGGGAGGTATTTGAAAATATACCCTCCACCCGCAGAATCGGAAATGCCAGCAGCTCATCGAAACCCAGGCTGGCAAGCCCGTAGCGGTCCAGTTTCTCCAGTGCGAGGGAAGCCCCTCTCACCAGCTCGCTTTCCCGCTTGAGCGAGACATAAAGAGGCTCCACCTCCCGGATCGATTCACGGAAATCCTCGGTCACCGCCCGGCGCAGTCGGAGGAGCCGAGCCCGGCAGCGGGAAAATTCACGGGCCAGTTCTCCATCGATCACAAAGGTCTTGCCGCTGCTGGTGAGGCACCGCTCCAGATCATCAAGATTGGCATCCATTGCCTTCTTTACATCGATCAGGTCACGCAATGGCTCCAGGTAACGACTCCAGAGCCGATTGATGGTCTCGAACCGTTCGAGGGCACTGCGCCGTTCACGGTTGGATTTGAGCCTGAGCACGTCACCCATGATCGCCTCCCGGCTGGCATGGGAATCCTGCCTGATGCGTTCGATCAGGTGCGAAATGTCAACCAGAGCACGAGCAGCCTGATTTCCCAATTTCTGCCGGGCGGCATTGTCGAGCTCGTTGCGGAGCTCATCCATATCCGTCAGGTAGCCCTGAATGACTTTGGCAGAGGTGAGCCGGTGCTCCCGCAACAGGAAAGAAAGCAGGCCGCGCACCGGGGAAGTGAGCTCAAAGGAGGCGGTTGCATCCGGGATCGGCTCGATCATCCCGAAAGAGAGCAATTGGTCGATAACCGACGCCGTGCTGGGGTCACCGTCAGCACGCTGTTCTTCGATCAGATCGCGCAGGTCGGCCTCGGTGAATCCGGAGCTG
>JARRJE010000268.1:2091-7816 GCA_037379765.1 Deltaproteobacteria bacterium | reverse complement strand
TCCCACCTTCGATCCCAACCGGTTCTGGGAATACAATTCGGCAGCGCGGCGAAACCGGGTTCTGGTCGATGCCGTTTATCCAGGCGGCTTGTGGAATCTCTTTCGGGTTGCAACAGCCACTGCGGATGGCGTCCCCGAATCCGCCGCCAGCCCGAAGGGCGGCGGGACACCTTTTCTGTCGCCCCGCCGGAACAAAACAGGGAAGGGGGCGGCAGAGCATCTCAATCGGGATTGGGCCAAATTTGGGGATGGCATCTTCGTTTCACCGATCCTGGCAGACATCCCCTTGCTGCCGCTGGAGGAAGGAGAACTCGATCGCCTGCTCCACGACCTGGAGATGGGCAAGCAAACCGGGATCGACCTGCCCATAGAGGCTGAAAACAGCCCCTCGCCGGCATCGGCGGCGGGCTTGGATCATAAGGGGAATACGGCCGCCATTTCCGCTCTTCAGCTGCTGACGGGCTTCAACCGTCTGCTGAGTGCCGAAGGCACCGCGCCGCCCCATTTGCTCAAGGCCCTCTGGCCCTCGAAGAAGAAACAGATGACAGTCGATTATCAAAAACAGCCAAGTACTGTCGGCACTGCTGCCGACTTGGCAGTCCGAAGTATTCTGCAGGGAAATGACACCCGAGCGGGGGGCATGGCCGAATCGCTGGTAGACAAAAGCCTGCTGGCCTCAGCGACTGATGCCGGGGAGACCGAACAACCCTGCCGCCAGCAGGATGTTCTTTTTGGCATCAGCCGCGGGGAAAAGCCTTTCACCTTTTTGCTGGTGCTGGACGGGGCCTGCATCGATCCCTCCAAACCCTCTCTTCTGCGGAAGACAGGCCGACGGTTATTGCAATGGCTTGCCAGCCCGCCGCCGAAAGCGAGCAGGTCGCCGAAGGCGAGCGCATCGCCTTCCTCCGTCGATAATCCTCCGGATGAACTGTATCGGCAATGGCAGCTGATGCATCATCCTGCGGTTCACGGCGGCGGTGGCGTGGCCCTGCGAATAACCGACCGGATGCCGAACGTGGAAGGCCTCGCTTTGCGCGCGGCACTGCAAGAGCTGCAGCCCTACGGTGTTCCCATAGAAATTTCGGGCAGCGGTCGGGTAATCGGTCAGGCTCCGAAAGCCGGGAGCCCGCTCACGGATATTGACCGGATCAAATTGGAGCTAAAGACGAAATGATGGGCGAGCCGGTACGAGATTTCGGGGCAACGGAGCAGGCAGAGACCGACGCCACGTCCTCTATGGCAAAAACGGAAATGGGCCGAGCCTCTGGGAAAACACTGATCGAGCTTTTGGAAGGGCTGCCCTGCCGCTGCCACGGCGATGCTGGTCAGGTCATAATCTCGTCTTTGACGGCCGATTCGCGGAAGACGGGGTCAGGAACTCTTTTTGTGGCGGTAGCCGGCCTTCGGGACGACGGCCATCGATTTGTGCCTGAAGCGATTGGCCGTGGTTGCGAGGCGGTAGTGACCGAGGCGGGGCGTCCTCTGCCGACAACGATAGATGAGGTCGTTCAGGTGGAGGTCCCGGACAGCCGGGAAGCCTTGGGAAGGCTCGCTGCATCTTTCTACGGGCATCCGGCCAGCGAGTTGCAGATGATTGGCATTACCGGCACCAACGGCAAAACCACCTGCGCATATCTCCTTGAAGCGATCCTTCGGGAGGCGGGGGCCGAACCGGGGGTGATCGGCACGGTCAATTACCGGTACGGAGGGCGCGAGCTCCCTGCACCCTTCACTACTCCAGAGCCAGTGGCTCTGCAACGGTTGCTGCGGCAGATGAGAGATGCGGGGGTGACCCACGTCGTGATGGAGGTCTCTTCCCATGCCCTGGCCCAGCAACGGCTGGCCGGGGTCATGTTCGATCTGGCGCTTTTTACCAATCTGAGTCGAGATCATCTCGATTTCCACGGTGAGATGGCTGCTTATTTTGCCTGCAAACAAAAGCTGTTCGCCGAGCATCTCAAACCGGGAGGTCGCGCAGTGGTGGTGGAGACGGAAGCCGACCGCGGGACTTCGATCAACTGGGGCTGTCTCGGGCAGATTCTCAGTTGCGGTCTGCATCAGGGTTGCGATGTCACCGCCGCGAGCGGCCGGTACGAGCTGAGCGGCCTGCAGGCGGAGCTTCATACCCCAGCGGGAGACTGGCAGCTCTCCTCGCCGCTGGCGGGACGCTTCAACCTGGAGAACATTCTCGCCGCAGCCGGAGGGGCCATCGCCCTCGGGCTGTCGGCTTCGGCCATTCAGCGGGCCCTGACCACAAGCCAGGGCGCGCCGGGACGCCTGGAGCGGGTGACGGCCAAAGCAGGGGTGGAGATTTTCGTCGATTATGCCCATACCCCAGCGGCCCTGGAAAACGTCCTTGCCACTCTGCGCGGGCTCAACCCCCGGCGGCTGATCCTTGTCTTCGGTTGCGGCGGTGACCGCGATCGAGGCAAACGTCCGCTCATGGGCGAAATTGCCGGCCGGCTGGCCGACGTAGTGCTCGTCACTTCCGACAATCCGCGCAGCGAGGAGCCGCCCGCGATCATGGCTGACATTGAGCAGGGGCTCCGCACTGGTCGGCCGTCCTTGTCTCGCCAGCGGGCGGAGGTCTTGCTGCAGGAAAACCGGCGACGGGGTTACGACCTCATCGAATCGCGGCGGGAGGCCATCGGGCTCGCTATCCGCGGTAGCCGTCCGGGGGATGCCATTCTCATCAGTGGCAAGGGACACGAGGATTATCAGATCACCCGAAACGGTCGTTCTTTCTTCGATGATCGGCTGGAAGTTCATCGACAGGCGGCGGTGATCACTTGGTAAAGAGGATATGTGAGGGGGGAATCCGCATGGAAGCGATACGGGGCAGCATCACAAGCGGCAGTGAACCGGTGAGCAGGGTTTCTGCCGATTTCGGTTATGGGTTTGCCACAGTTCAGGATCCGGTCTGGTCGGTGTCCCAGGTACTGCTGGCCACCGACGGCCGTTTTCTGGCCGGTTTGCCGGAGATTCGCTTTCGAAGCATTTCCACAGATACCCGCACCGTCGGGGCCGGCGATCTTTTTCTCGCCCTCACCGGGCCGCGATTCGACGGACATCAGTTTATCGGGGATGCGGTGAGCAAGGGAGCAGCAGGCATCGTCGTTTCCCGCCTTCCCGAAGCGTTGCCGCCGGTCACTGTCATTCTGGTGGAAGATACTTTGCAGGCCTTGGGTGACTTGGCCGCCTACCGGCGCAGCCTGCTCCCGCACCTGCGGGTGGCGGCGATCACCGGCAGTTCCGGCAAAACCACGGTCAAAGAGATGACCGCGGCCATCCTCGGCCAGAGGTGCAAACTGCTTAAGACTCAAGGCAATTTCAACAACCTGGTGGGGTTGCCTCTCTCGTTGTTGCCGGTCGGCTATCAGCATGATATGGCAGTGCTTGAAATGGGGATGAACCGGGCCGGCGAAATCGCCCGGCTCACCGAGATCGCTGATCCGGATCTGGCCTGCATCACCAATGTCCAGGAGGCCCATTTGGCAGGTTTGGGAAGCATCGAAGGCGTGGCCCGGGCCAAAGGAGAGCTGTTCGCCGGTCTCAAATCCTGGGGCAAGCTGGTGGTGAATGAGGACGATCGCCGGATCCGGGCACTGGCCCGTCGCTGTCCCCAGGAGAAGATCACTTTTGGCCGAAACCCACGGGCCTTCGTCCGCGCCACCCACATCCGCAACTGCGGTGAAGAGGGAATGGCCTTCACCCTTCATCTCGGTTCCGAACGGACCCGAGTGCGGCTGAAGGTCTTCGGGCCACACAATGTCGCCAACGCACTGGCCGCCGCGGCCCTGGCCCACGGCGCCGGCCTGCGGCTGGCGGAGATTGCCGCCGGCCTGTCGGCATTTACCGCCTATGATAAGCGGCTCCAGATTCAGGAGATCGGAGGGCTCAAGGTAGTCAATGATACTTACAACGCCAATCCCGCTTCCATGCTGGCCGCCCTGGAAGCTCTCCAGGGGATGAGCCGCGACCGGCGGGCGGCAGTGGCTCTCGGAGATATGCTCGAGTTGGGCAGGCAGAGCAAGGCCGCGCATCAGTTCGTGGGCGAAGCCGTGGCCCGCCTCGGCTTTGATTACCTGTTCGCCATGGGCGAATTCGCGGAGACGGTGGTGACGGCCGCCCGCGAGGCGGGCATGCCAGCCGATCGCCTTGGGAAGTTCGGCGACAGAAACGAGCTTGTCGCCGCCTTACACCGATTACAGCAGACCCAGGAGCTCCAGACGGGAGATTGGCTCCTTATCAAGGGCTCCCGGGGCATGCAGATGGAAAAAATCATTGCCGAGCTGGTCGACGGCTGCGGCAGGGATCACTAAACCGAACATGCTGTATCATTTGCTTTATCCGCTGCACCACTACTTCAGCGTCCTGAACGTTATCCGGTACATCACTTTCCGGTCGATCGGGGCGATCATGACCGCCTTCTTCCTGGTCCTCTGGCTGGGCCCCCGCTTCATCCGCGCCCTCCAACGCCGCCAGATCGGGCAGGTGGTGCGGGATGACGGCCCGGAAAGTCATTACAGCAAGCGAGGCGTGCCCACCATGGGCGGGCTGCTCATTCTCTTTGCCGTCTTCATCAGTACCCTGCTTTGGGTCGACCTCACCAACCTCTATGCCTGGCTGCTATTAAGTATCACCCTCTGGTACGGCGGCATCGGCGCTTACGACGATTTCCAGAAGATCAAGAAGGGGAACAGCAAGGGGCTGAGCCCCAAGGGTAAGCTGGTATTGCAAGTGGCCGGCGCGGCGGTCGTGGGAATCATCCTCTATCGTCATCCCGCATTCGACGGCCATTTGAGTTTTCCATTTTTTAAAGATTTGCGGCCGGATCTGGGCGCTGTTTACATACCTTTTGCGGTGCTTGTCATTGTCGGTGCCTCCAACGCGGTCAATCTTACTGACGGCCTGGACGGTCTGGCCACCGGCCCCACCGTGGTGACCAGCTCCGTCTACTTGATGTTCTCCTACCTGGCCGGCCATGCAGTGCTGGCCGCCTATCTGCAGATTCCCTTTGTTCAGGGCGCCGGCGAGCTCGCTGTCTTTTGCGGGGCCTTGGTCGGCGGCAGCCTTGGGTTTCTCTGGTTCAACGCCTTCCCCGCCCAGGTTTTTATGGGCGACGTCGGATCGCTCTCCATCGGTGGGGCCTTGGGCGCGGTGGCCATCATCATCAAGCAGGAGATGCTGCTCGCTATGGTCGGCGGCATTTTTGTTATGGAGGCGCTTTCGGTCATTCTCCAGGTTGGTTTTTTCAAAATGACTGGCGGCCGGAGAATTTTTCTGATGGCGCCGTTTCATCACCATTTCGAGAAAAAGGGCTGGCAGGAACCCAAGGTGGTAGTGCGTTTCTGGATCATTTCCATCGTCCTCGGCCTTAGCGCCTTGGCGACTTTAAAGTTGAGGTAAGGATGGAAATGACCGCCGGCAATAGTTCATACCGGATTGAGCCGGGTATGCATGTGGTGATTGCGGGCCTCGGCAGATCCGGTTTTTCGGCCGCGAGGTACTTGCAGCAGCAAGGAGTACGAGTTTCGGTCTCAGAAGGTGGCAGCGCGGATCGACTGGAGGGGGAAATGCTCCATTGGCTCAAGGAGAAAGGAGTCTTTTTGGAGACGGCCGGCCACTCCTCTGATCTTTTTTTAACGGCAGATGCCATTCTTGTGAGCCCCGGCGTGCCGCTCGACCTGCCGGTCCTGGTTCAGTCCCGGCGGCGGGGAATCCC
>JARRJE010000268.1:0-2062 GCA_037379765.1 Deltaproteobacteria bacterium | reverse complement strand
GTCCCGGCGGCGGGGAATCCCTGTTTTCGGCGAGCTGGCCCTGGCCCCGGCCCGACTTAAAACGCCGGCAGTGGCTGTGACCGGCACCAATGGCAAGACCACGGTGGTAACCCTTCTGGGCGAAATGTTTCGGGCCGCCGGCATGGAGGTCTTCGTGGGTGGCAATATCGGTACACCCCTGGTCGAGTATCTCGCGGGAACCCAAAAAGCAGAGGTCGCGGTGCTCGAGGTGAGCAGCTTCCAGCTGGACGTGGCCGGCGATTTCCGGCCCCGGGTGGGGGTGCTTCTCAACATCACCCCCGATCACCTGGATCGCTATCAGTCTTTTGCCGATTATGCCGGCGCCAAATTTCGGTTGTTTGCGGCCCAGGAACCCGGAGATGCGGCCGTCCTCAATGGAGACGATCCGCTGATTGTCGAATCCCTGGCGGCCGGCGGACAGAACCCCTGTCATCCAAACGGGCAGATCTTCCTTTTCGGGCGGGAAATCGAAGCGGCCGCCGGGGCGCGTCTGGAAGGTTCCCAGGTGATTCTCAACAACTTGCCGGGACAGCAGGAACGAGAGGTCTACCAATTGGCTGCCACACGGTTGGATATGCCGCCTAATGCGGACAACGCCGCCGCGGCCATTCTGGCGGCCCGGCTGCGTGGGTGTCCGCCCTCAGCCATCAGCAGGGTTCTGGCCTCCTTTACCCCACCGGCTCATCGGCTCACTCAAGTGGCGGAGATCGACGGGATAAGGTTTTACGACGATTCCAAAGCCACTAATGTTGGGGCAGTAAAGGCCGCCTTGCTGGCCATGGATCGGCAGGTGGTGCTGATCGCCGGCGGTCGGGACAAGGGGGGCGATTTTTCCGCCCTTCGCCATGAAATTGTAGACAAAGTCAAGGAAGTCGTGCTGATCGGCGAGGCGAGGGAGAAGATGGCGGCGGCGTTCGCCGGTCTGGTGCCGGTTGTGAAGGCCGACAGCATGAAAGAGGCGGTTCGCCTTGCTTTTGCCAGGGCAGCGGGGGGCGAAGCAGTGTTGCTCTCGCCAGCCTGCGCCAGCTTCGACATGTTTGCAAGCTACGCCGAGCGCGGCGAAGTTTTCCGCCGGCAGGTATTCAAGCTGCAGGAAGATACGACGGCGGCCTGCCGGCGGGATCGCTGAGAAATCGATTATAAAAGGAGAGGAGATGGAAGCGATCACCCGCGACACATGTGAGACGATCTGCTGCATCTGCCAGCGGCGGAAAGGGAAAAGCGGCTGGAAAAAGGGAATGGTGAAAACCTCTGCTCCCCCCTCCCATGGATTATGCCCAGAATGTTATCGGAAGGTTATGATCAAATACGGCCTGACTTCTGTCCCGGACCTTCGCCAAGGTGAAGCCCTCGGCTGAATGCGACTGAACGGATAAGAACTTGAACCCAACCCATGAGGGAACCATCAGAATGATCGTAACCGGCGGCGGTACCGGCGGCCACCTCTTTCCGGGTATTGCGGTGGCGGAAACTATGCTGGCTCGGCAGCCGGGCAGCGAGATCCTGTTCGTGAGCACCGACCGGCAGGTCGACCGGCGGGCTTTGCGAGATCGGCCTTTCCTTGCGGTTGCCGCCCGGGGCCAGGGTCTGAAAGGCAAAACCATTTGGGGTCGGCTGCGGGCCCTGATCCAGATGCCTCTGGCCCTCGCGGAATCGCTGAATACCGTCCGCCGCTTCCGGCCGCAGCTGGTCTTCGGAGTGGGAGGGTACGTTACCGGGCCAGTGGTGCTTGCCGCTCGTTTACTGGGGGTCGCTACCTGCATCCATGAGCAGAATTCCGTACCCGGCCTGGCCAACCGCTGGTTGGGACGCCTGGTGGATCGGATTTACCTCTCCATTCCCGGCAGTGAGAAGTATTTTCCTTCTGACCGGACGGTGCTCACCGGCAATCCGGTTCGCCGGGAACTGCTGGCCGCAACCGGGAAGGCAGAGGCCGCGACCCTGCTGGTCCTGGGCGGGAGCCAGGGGGCCCATCGGGTCAACACTCTGGTCGTCGAAGCACTCACCGGCTGGCGCGACCGGCTGCCAGTCGAATTCAAAG
>JARRJE010000267.1:0-5378 GCA_037379765.1 Deltaproteobacteria bacterium | reverse complement strand
CTTTGCGATTCCCCTAGAATGTTCCCGCCCCCGCGGATCTGCAGATCGCTCATCGCCAGCTTGAAGCCGCCGCCCAAGTCATGATAGTCAATGAGAGCGCGCAGCCGCTGCTGGGCGTCCTTAGAAAGACCGTCCAGTGAGGGCACCAGTAGGTAGGCGTAAGCCTGTTCGTTGCTGCGGCCTACGCGCCCACGCAACTGATAAATCTCTGCCAGACCGAGCCGGTCGGCGCGGGTGATGATAATGGTGTTGGCATTGGGGATGTCCAGCCCGGATTCCACGATGGTCGTGCAGATCAGGACATCGATCTCCCGGCGGATGAAGCGGATCATTACTTCCTCGAGCTGCTTGGGCGGCATTTGACCGTGGGCTACCGCCACCCGTGCTGTAGGCACCAGTCGCTGGACCCGATGGGCCACCTCTTGAATGGACTGCACCCGGTTGTGAACCAGGAAAACCTGACCGCCTCTCCGCAGCTCGCGGTTGATTGCCTCCTTGATTACCAGATCGTCATGACGGGCAATGAAGGTTTTGACGCTGCGGCGCTCTTCGGGCGGGGTGCTGATCACCGAGAGATCCCGGATCCCCAGCAGGGACATCTGCAAAGTGCGGGGAATCGGGGTGGCAGTGAGTGTGAGCACATCCACCCGACTGCGCAGCTTCTTGATCTTTTCCTTGTGGGAAACCCCGAAGCGGTGCTCCTCGTCGACAATGAGCAGACCAAGGCGCTTGAACCGAATGTCCTTTGACAGAAGCCGGTGGGTGCCGATAACGATGTCGACCTTACCGGCGGCAAGCTCCTGGAGAATCTTCTTCTGGTCCGAGGCGGTCCGGAACCGGCTGAGGGTCTCCACTCGCACCGGAAAGCCGGCGAATCGCTCCCGGAAGGTCTCGGCATGCTGCTCGGCAAGCACGGTGGTGGGCACTAGAACCGCCACCTGGTGATTGTCGAGGATGACCTTGAAGGCGGCGCGAACAGCGACTTCAGTTTTGCCGAAGCCGACATCGCCGCAGACCAGACGGTCCATGGGGCGCTCGGAGACGAGATCGTCGAGCACCTCGTTGATGGTTTTAAGCTGGCCAGAGGTCTCGTCGAAGGGGAAGGATTCCTCCAGCTCATGGTAAAGCTCGTCCGGCGGCGAGAAGGCGAGACCCTTTTCCAGTTGCCGTCGGGCGTAAAGATCGAGCAGGTCCTGGGCGACCTTCCAGACAGCCTCTTTGACTTTTTTGGTCGTCGTAGCCCATGATTTGCCCCCCAACTTGTCGAGCTTGGGGGCCTTGTCCGACAACCCCTGGTACTTGGTGACGGTGTTGAGCCGGTCCATCGGCACATAAAGCCGGTCCTGATTCTGGTAGGAAATTTGGAGGAAATCGTTCGCCACCCCTTTAAGGGTGAGGTTGACGATTCCTTCATAAATGCCGATTCCGTGTTGTCTGTGCACGATGAGGTCACCGTTCTTTAACTCCTCGAAGCGAAGAGCGCTTCCTTTGGCAGCCGCCTTTTTGCTCCGCTTGCCAAACCCTAGCCGCCGCTCTCCGAACAACTCGTTTTCGGAAAGAATGTGCAGCTTGGCGGCGGGCAAATCGAATCCCTCGCTCAAGGAAGCCCCGTAAAGGAGGAGAGCTTCCTGTCCAAGGTGATCGTCCCGGAAAGGCGGCTCCATCACGGTGACCGGTAGTTGATGCTGATGGAGCAGCTCCGCCAGGTGGCGGGCATGGCGGGTAGAGCGGCAGGCAAAAAGGATGTGATCGCCTTCGGCAAGCCAACGACGTATATGGGCGGCCAACGGAGCCAGCAGGCCGCTTTTTCTGCGGGCCAGCTCGATATCCTGCCGGATCAAGGTGTGAGGCGCGGCGGCCACGGCGAAGGTGTCATCGGCCGTCGGCTCGGGAGCAGCCAATTCGTAAAGCCGGAGCCGGGGCTTTCCTTCAAGGGCGGATTCGATTTCTTCGGCAGCGAGAAAAAGATCTTCGGCCGGCAGGGCAGGCGTGTCGGACGCCCGGGTCTCCTCGTAGTTGGCGGCGGCTCCTTCCTGAACCTCATCCATGATCCGACCGATGGTAAAGGGTTCGACCAGGATTGTGGGGGTATCCGAGGGCAGGAAATCGAGGGGTGCCGCCAGCCGTGGATAAAACAGGGGCAGAAAATGCTCAATTCCCGGAAAGCGGCGGCGGGTCTTGATCTTTTCCAGGAGCTCCGCAACTTTCTGCCTGTTCCAGCCGAGTTCCTCACCCCTTTCCCGGAATCTCTCGAGCAATTCCGTCCCGGCTTCGGAGTGGGCAGGCGGAAACAGAACATCGCTCACCGGCAGGAGGACGGCCTCTTCGATTTCTTGGATGGAACGCTGGGTGATGGGATCGAACAAGCGAATCGACTCCACCGTGTCCCCGAAAAAATCGAAGCGGAGGGGCGCATCGAACCCGGGGGCGAAGATGTCGAGGATGGAGCCTCGCACACTGAGCTCGCCTACATTCTGGACCAGGGACATCGATTCGTAGCCGGCAGCGCTCAGCTGCTCGATGAGTGTATCCCGGTCGAGCTCTTCTTCGCTGATGACCAATTCGGCCAGACCGGCCAGCCGTTCTTTCGGCAGGACCCGTCGAAGAAGTGACTCGGCCGAGGCAACCACGATCAGCGGCGGAGGCGCGGTGAGCATTTGGTAAAGGGTGGTCAGCCGGGCGGCCACCGTGGCACTGTCCGGGGAAAGGGGAGTATAGGCGGGGATGTCATAGCCGGGATAGAGGTGGACCGGCAAGTCGGTGAAAAACTTCAAATCCCTTTGGAATAAGGCCGCCTGGCGCTCCGAAGGGAGAATACAGCAGAGGGGCTTTCCGTCGATTGCGGCGCGCGCTGCCAGAAACGCGGCCGCACTGCCCCGCAAGCCGGTGGCATTGATCGAATGCCCCTGCTGAAACTTTTCCAGTAAACTCTTGATTTCAAGCGGCACGTTATTGAAAGGCGGCCGTGACGGCTGCGGTACGAATGAAAAGAGAGACGGCCATCAAACCGTCGGCGGACGGAATGAGACCGCCGACCGATCATTTCCCAATGAATCCTGCAGAAGGAGTCTCAGCGCGGAGAGGGATTTTCCTTCTAGAAGCGGCCGCCGATGCTGAAGTCCCAGTTGCTGTGCTTTTCGTCCCCAACCGGATCAAGGTTTATACCCCATTCCAGGCGCAGGGGGCCCATGGGCGAAAGCCAGCGGAAGCCGAAACCGGTGCTGTAGCGGATCCGGTCATAGATGGTGGTGGGAAGGCTTTTGTCAATCGAATCGCCCGCGTCGAAAAAGACGACGCCCTTGAGACCCACCTCTTTGACCAGAGGAAAGATGTACTCAAGGTTACTGTACCACATGGTTACGCCGCCAACCTTCTCGAGTTGCCCTATTCCATCAATCTGCCTCGGGCTGATTTCCCCATATTCGAAACCCCGCACCGTGGTAAGTCCTCCCAGGAAGAATCGCTCATACACCGGGAGCTTGTTGGGCTCGTTTTGGATCACGTGTCCAACAGCGTACTTGATATGGAAGTTGGTGTCCCACTTGAATGGAAAGTACCAGGAGGAAGAGGCCTCCATCTTGGTGAACTGGGCATCCCCACCCAGCGGGCCGCCGGCAGAAAGCGAGCCGTACGGAGCTGGTCACGTTGATGTTTTGGGACTCGAGGATGAGGGGGGCGGCATATGACTCGAAATCTTTGAGAGTCGTGTCGTCGTAGCTGTAGCTCCAGAACGCCTTCCACCGATCCCAGATAGGATAGCCGAAGCGGAGGGCGGAGCCGAAGGAATCTCTGGTGTAATCATCGTAATCCCGTTCCCATTTGTAGAGGTCGATGCCGACCAGAAGATCGGAGTCGTTATAGTTCGGTTCGGTGAAGCTCAGGTTGTAATAGGCGCTTTTGCCGCTAATGTTGGCCTTCAGCGACATCTGTTCGCCCTTGCCGAGGAAATTGTTCTGGCTGATCTCGGCCATGAACAGGAGATTTTCCGCGGAGCTGTAACCGGCGCCGATGCTGAACGAGCCGGTCGGCCGTTCTTTCACCTCGACAAGAATGTCCATAAGATTTTTGTCGGCGGTGGGCTCCGGGGTGATGTTGACCTCGTCGAAATAGCCCAGCCGCTGCAAGTTTTCGTTGCTTTCCCTGAGAGCACTGGCATTGAAGATTCCGGTCTCTGCCACCTCCATCTGGCGGCGAATGACCTTATCCCGGGTTCGGGTGTTTCCGCGGATGATGATCCGGTTGATATGCACCAGGTTCCCCTTGCTCAAGTTGATGGTGACGTCCACCTTCCTGCTCTGGGGTTCCTTTTCGATGGACGGCGTGGCCTCGGCAAAGGCATACCCGTGGTCGGCATAAAGGTCTGTGAGCCGCAGGATATCCTCCCGCAGAGTCCTGCGGCTGAAATAGCGCTCCTCGGGGAGTTTCACCAGTTCCATCAGCTGCGCTTCGGGTTCGATGAGCTCGCCGGTCAGATTGACTTTGCCCACCTCGTAACGTTCGCCTTCGGAGATGTTGAAGGTCACATACAGCCATTCGCCTTTCTGGATGATCTCCGGTTTGCCTACCGCAGCGTCGATATAGCCGTGGTTGTTGTAATAGGCTTTGATGCGGGAGGCGTCTTGCTCCACCACGTCGCGTTTGAGCACCCCCGAATCGGTCAGCCAGGAAAAAAAGCCTTTCGGGGAGGTGGAGATCACTTTGCGCAGCTGCCTGTCGGAAAACGCATGGTTGCCGACGAAATTGATCTGTTTGATGAAAATCTTCTTTCCTTCCTTGATCGCGAAATCGACGTTCACCCTGTCCGGCTTGGGATAGGAGAGCTTGGCGGTCACTTCTGTGTCGTAGAACCCTTTTTCTTTGTAAAGACGGCGGATATTCTCCACCGATTCCCGTACTTCTTTGGAGTTAATAATGTTGTGGGCCTTGAGACTAATCACTTGGCGGATATCCTTTTCTTTGACCTTGTCCTCGCCAGTGATTTCGATCCGGCTTATGACCGGTTTCTCCTCCACGATGAAAGTGACCTTCTTCCCCCGTTCGGTGTCAGTGACGTCGATTTTGACGTCTTCGAAATAGCCCATGCGGAAGATCCTCTTGAGGTCTTCCCTCAAGAGATCCGGCTGATAGCGGCCGCCGACCTTGCTCTGCACGTTGAGGAGAATGGCGCCGGAATCGATCCGCTTGTTGCCCGCCACCTCGATGGCAGCGATGCGGGAGTAACGTTCAGTATAGGCCAAGACTTTGTCGACGAGCGAGGCCAGTGTCTGATGGAGATCTGCTTCTTTCGCTGCTTCGGCATAGAAATATTTCGCCGGAGTGGAGGCGGAAAGCAGGTCGTGAGCCGTCATGTCGATGCTCAACCTGGCACCTATTCTGGT
>JARRJE010000266.1:0-3724 GCA_037379765.1 Deltaproteobacteria bacterium | reverse complement strand
AGCTTACGCCCGACTGATGACTTCGGTCAGTTCATGCCGCCTCCAAATTGCGCCGGCCGGGAGCCTGCGACTAGGGATTATCTGTTCTGACTACGAATTTTTCGATTTTTCAGAAAAAATCTGCTTGAAAAGCAGCCCACCTCCTGTTCATCATCTTTATTCGGCAATTCATTCACCTATTGGTTTTGTTGCCGGATATTTCACCCTGTCACCCAAATACTTGAGGAGTAAGATATGACGACAGCAAAACAGGGCGACACCGTCAAAGTCCACTATACGGGAAAATTAACAGACGGGACGGTTTTCGATTCCTCCCAGGGCCGGGAGCCTCTGCAATTCACCATCGGTGCGGGGCAGGTCATTCCCGGGTTCGAAGAGGCGGTGACCGGCATGGCACCCCAGGAGAACAAGACTGCAGAAATCCCGGTGGACAAAGCCTACGGTCCCCGTCATGAAGAAATGGTGATGGAGGTCCCCCGCGAACAGGTGCCCCAGGACATCCAGCCCGAAGTTGGCCAGAGGCTGCAAGTCGGCATGCAGAGTGGGCAACCCATTATCGTCACCATCACCGGAGTAGGCGAAACCAGTATCACCCTCGATGCCAATCCGCCCTTGTCTGGCAAGGACCTGGTGTTTGACATCGAGTTGGTGGAAATCGTCTAAAGTCTTTCCGCCCGCTCTTCCGCCGTTTGATCGAGCGGGCTTTTTTCTTTTCGGGCTACCGTGGAACCGGTGGATCAAAGATTACGGGGAGCAATCCTGCAGGTCGTGGAGCAGCAGCTCCGCGACCATGAACCTGCCGCCACCCGAGAAGCCTTCGATCGCCTTTGCAGGGAAGGGTTCGCGGAGAACGAGGCCAAGAAACTCATCGGCTACGTCGTGGCCGCCGAGTTCTTTGAGGTGTTGCGGGAGGGACGCCCTTATAACGAGCAAGCCTTCGCGGCCAAGCTCGAAGCATTGCCGAGGCTGCCGTGGGCCCGGAACAAAGGTCTCGACGGCTAGGGGAAACCCGGCAGGGAGTCCGTCGCCGGGACAGTCTTCGTATCAAATTCCGCCGGCCCTCGGAAACTGGACATCAAGAGGTGAGCGGCCGTTTCCAGAAGGCAAGAACGCCGGCGCGATTAATCAGAACATCGACCAGTTCCCAGCCTTCAGCCCCGTGCCGGTTGAGCATTTCCACCAGCTTCCGGCCCTGATCGTGGGGCATTTTTTCGGCATCGCAGCGGCCATCTTCGGTACAGATGTAAACCAGATCGCTAAATGTCCCCGGCGGATAGATGGTCAGATCATATTCAAATTGCGGCATACTCCTGCTCCTTCACACTCCCTTCACAGAGGCGTCATTCGGCTTGGTGGAGGCCCGTCAGGGCTCCCCTCTCTTTACTTCTTTTCTCCTCTCTCCCGGGGCAACTAGCCCTCGGCTGCCTGAACCCGAGGCCCGGACTCCTCGGACACTTTCTGACGGATTTCGCGGAAGACGGGCAGGAGCTCCAGGAACAGATCGAAAATCCGGGGGTCGAAATGACTTCCCCTCCCTTCCGTCATGATCGAGAGGACTTTGTCCTCGGGGAGCGCCTTGCGGTACACCCGATCGTTACTCAGGGCATCATAGACGTCGGCCACTGCTACGATGCGTGCTGCCTCCGGGATCTCATCGCCGGCCAACTCATGCAGGTAACCGGAGCCATTCCATTTTTCGTGGTGATACAAAGCAATATCGGTTGCCATTTGCAGCAGAGCGATCTTGGAGCCGCCTAGAATTTTGGCGCCGATGACAGTGTGTTCCTTTATCTTTTCAAATTCCTCGGAGGTCAATTTCCCGGATTTGAGCAAAATATTGTCGGGAACCCCGATTTTGCCCACGTCGTGCATGGGCGCGGCGACCCTGATCATGACAACAGCTTGCGCCTCCCAGCCGAGGGTCTCGGCCAGAACGGCCGAATAGGCGCCCATCCGCCGGATGTGGGAGCCGGTTTCCT
Source organism: Deltaproteobacteria bacterium (assembly GCA_037379765.1). Classification (GTDB taxonomy): domain Bacteria; phylum Desulfobacterota; class Desulfobulbia; order Desulfobulbales; family UBA5123; genus JAJYKH01. Next base: position 1,745 of record JARRJE010000266.1, on the reverse strand, counting down.
CATCCCGGTATTCGGAAGCAGAAACCAGGCGGAGAGCGATCTCTTCCTCGCGAGCCCGGATGTCGGCAGTGCGGGCGCGCACCTCCTCCCGGAGGCGCTCTTCGTAAGCCTGGCTCTCCAAAGCCAGTCGGCGCCGCTCCAAAGCTCCAGCCACGCTGATGATCAACTCGTTCTTATCGAACGGCTTGATTACGTACCCATACGCACCCAGTTGCAGGGTCCGGATCGCCACATCCCGCTTGTCAAGGCCGGTGGCCATGATCACCGCCAGCTCGGGATATCTCTCTCTGACCATTCGGAGCAGGTCGATCCCCGACTTGCCGGGCATCATGATGTCTGAAATGAGCAACTCGTAGCTATCGTCCTCTGACAGAACCGCAAGGGCCTCATCCGCGTTCCGGGCGATGGAGCATTGATGACCTTCACTTCCGAGCCATCGGGCAAGGATCGTGCAGATGTAATCTTCGTCATCGACGATTAGGATTCTGGCGGGTGACAGCTCAATTGACGCCGCCGTGCAGCCGTGCTCGGCCATCTCCTTTCCCTCCCTTGAGAATTTCCTCTATCTTCACAGCAAGCTTATCCGGTGAAAAAGGCTTGGCAATGAATGGCAGCCCTGCTTGAATGATCCCCATCTGCACCACCGGATTGTCCACATATCCCGACATGAACAGCACTTGCAGCCCCGGATCTTGGTCAACGAGCCTTTCGTACAATTCCCAGCCGTTGCGCTTGGGCATGACCACATCGCTCATCAGCAAGGAGATCTCTTCCTGTTTTGATCTGAACAGCTCTTCGGCCTCCTCCGGATCTTCCGCAACAATTACATGACAGCCGATCTTCTCGATCATGCGTCCAATCACTTCCCGCACCGCCGGTTCATCCTCCACCAGAAGGATCGTGATCCGTTCCCTCAGAGAGGAAGGGGCTTCTTGCATCGCCTGCTCACCGCTTACAAGGGGAAGATGGATCGTGAAGGTCGTCCCTTGTCCGGAATTGCTTTCCGCCTGGATGCTGCCCCCGTGCTGTTTAATGATGCCGAAGATGACCGCCAGCCCAAGGCCGGAGCTGGAGGCGCAATCCTTGGTGCTAAAAAAGGGATCGAAAATTCGCTGAAGGGTTTCCTGGTCCATGCCGTGGCCGCTGTCACGCACGACGAGACGCGCGTAGGACCCGGCGGCCAAATCGACACATTGCCCGGCCGCCAAATCGAACTCCGCTTCAGAGATTTCGATCGCCAGGACGCCTCCTTGCAGCATAGCATCCCTGGCATTTACGGCCAGATTAATGAGAACTTGCTCAAGTTGGCCTGGATCGGCTAGCACCCGGCCTAGTTCCGGCGCGGGGCGGAATTGAAGATCAATGTTTTCGCCGATAAGACGTCCCAGCATCTTGAGCAGATTAGCGATAAGTTCGTTGAGATCAAGAGCCATCGGCTCACTGATCTGCTGAAGGCTGAATGCCTGTAATTGCCTGATAAGATCAGCGCCGCGTTTGGCCAGCCGCATGATCTCGGTGAGATCGGGATGGAACTGAGAGCCGGGATCGGCTTCTCCGAGACATAGCTCAGCATAACCAATGATGCCGGTAAGGAGGTTGTTGAAATCATGGGCAACACCGCCAGCCAGGGTGCCCACAGCCTCGATCCGCTGGGCTTGACGGAGTTGTCTGTTGATATTCAATCCCAGCTCCTTCCGATCCAGCCCCATGGCCAACCCGAGGATCTGCGGGACGTAGAGGACCGG
>JARRJE010000265.1:0-3729 GCA_037379765.1 Deltaproteobacteria bacterium | reverse complement strand
CGGCAAATCGACCTTGGGCATGGCCATTCTGCGGCTGGTGGCGAGCCGGGGCAGAATCGGTTTTTGTCGGAATCCGGGCGAGACCACCGATCTCGCCACCCTGGACTCTGGACAGCTGCGCCCCCTGCGGCGCGAATTGCAGGTGGTCTTCCAGGATCCCTATTCTTCCTTGTCGCCCCGCCTGACCATCGCCCAGATTGTCGGCGAGGGGTTGGCGGTGCATCGAATGGGCGGCAACAAAGAGGAACGGCGTCAACTGGTGCGTCGGGTCCTGGACGAGGTTGGGTTGGAGCCGGAGATGGCGGCTCGTTATCCCCATGAGTTTTCCGGCGGTCAGCGACAGCGCATCGCCATTGCCCGGGCCGTGATCCTCAGACCACGGTTTCTTATCCTGGACGAACCAACCAGCGCCCTGGACATGACCATCCAGGCCCAGATCATCGTTCTGCTCAAGGAGCTGCAGAAAAAGCACCGCATGACCTATCTCTTCATCTCCCACGACCTGCGGGTCATCCGGGCCCTGGCCGACGAGGTGGCGGTGATGCGGGACGGCAAAATCGTCGAGGCCGGCCCGGCCGCCGCGCTCTTCGAGAATCCCCGCCATCCCTACACCCAAAAACTCCTGGCCGCCGCCTTCGAACTCGTGTCTGTCCGGAAATGAGATTTTTTGCCTGAGGTCAAGGAACGGTGAAAATGAAAAAGCGCAGCATATTGGTCATATGTGAGCATTTTTCATTTTTGCCGTGACGCAGAGATCGGGCGAAAAGGCCGGTTTTTCGGCTACCAGCTGTCAGCAATGGCCGAGACCACGCTCCGTTCGACAAGGCGAATGGCCCCATTTTCGCAGACTGTACGGCAGAGTCCGCAGCCTGAGCACAACTCTTGCACGACCCGGCATCGGCCCCGCTGCCGATCGAAACGGACAGCCCCGTAATAGCAGCGCCCGAGGCATTCCCGGCAGCCGCTGCAGGCCTCGTCCTCGATGACCGCCGCGCATTCGCCCTTCCACATGACCCGGCCAAGCCCCATGCGGTGCTGGAACCGGTAAGCCATGCAGTTCTGGTCGCAGTTGCACAGGGCGCCGATGAATGGGGTATTGAAAGTCCAGACGCTGTGGGTCATCCCCTCGGTATCGAGCCGGCGGAGCATGCCGATCGCTTCGGTTGCCTCCAGTCGCTCGAAATTCCGGAAATCGGGCTCCTCCCGGAAAACGGCAGCAAGATCCATACCCACCGCCAGGCAGTAGCGATGTTCGCGGCCGGTCGTCACCCGCCGGCAGATGCAGGGCAGCCGGATGATGGAGCCAACCCGTGCCAGGATCCCTTCAGCATCCTCGAGCGGCACGATCTGGCCGAAATGGGTTTTCTTGAGGTAACGAGTCAGGCGGGGCGCAATGAGCAGCCGATACAGCCGGGGCATCCGTCGCTGCCACTTCCCGGCCCTGGCTGTCCCTTCCTCCAGGCTGCGGCGGAAGCCGGAAAGGAATCGGCGCAGATTTCCCTCCGAATTGACCCGGTGGAACATGGCCTCCGAGTAGTTGACCATGTTCTCGTACCACTTCTTCCCTTCCCCGTGGAGGGTGCAGAACTCGCACATGATTTTTTGAGTATCGATTAACAAGTGATGAGTAACGAGTAACAGGTAGCGAGTAATAGCAAAAACGCCTGCCGCCTCGCCACTTGTTACTTGTCACCTGTCACTCGTCACGCCCTCAAACCGTGTCACCGGCGGCAACCGCCTTTTTCGAAAAATCTTCCGGCTGCCGGTAGGGATTGATGATGCAGTTGCGGCCGATCACTGTCTTCGCAGGGATGACGGCGCCCTTGCCCACCAGGGTGATGCCGGTATAGAGGTGCTTTGGGAACTGTCGGTTGGGCGTCTTCTTGTCCTCGCCGCTGCCGATCACCGCTCCCTGGCCGATGCGCACCCGTTTGTCGATGATGGCGAGATCGACCGTCGCACCCTCTTCGATGGTGCAGTCGTCGAAAATGATGGCATCCCGCACCCGGGCTCCCGGTCCGATGTGCACCCCGGGCGATAGCACCGAGTTGACGACCTCGCCCTCGATGACACAACCAGACGAAATCATTGACCTTTGAACCCGGGAGCCATCCAGGAAACGGGCTGGACAACGGTCGGCCAGAGGGCTGTTCGCCTCGAGGTTGGGCCGAATGCCCCACGCCTCCGGCGAGATGCCCGAATCCTCGCTGAGCAGATCCATGTTGGCTTCCCAGTACGCCTGAATGGTGCCCACATCCCGCCAGTAGCCATGGAAAGGGTAGGCAAAGACCCGGTCCCGCTCGATGGCCCGGGGAATGATGTGATGGCCGAAATCCACCTCTTCTCTGTTCTTGGCGAGCACGTCGAGCAGGTACTGCGTATCGAAAACATAGATCCCCATGGAGGCGAGGTCGGTGCGGGGTTTTTTCGGTTTTTCCTCCCATTCGACGATCCGGCCATCCTCATCGGTGATGGCGGTGCCGAACATGTGCAGCAGCTCCCGGGGGGCGATCATCATGCCGATGGTCAGATCCGCCTGCTTGCTGCGGTGGAACTCGAGCATGTCGTTAAGGTCCATCTGATAGATATGGTCGCCCGACAGGAGCATGATTTCCTTAGATGGATGGGCCCGGATAAAATCCATGTTCTGGCGGACCGCATCGGCCGTGCCCTTGTACCAATCGGAATCCTTGGAACCCGTGCGCGGCGGCAGGATCTTGGCTCCTCGCTTGCGGCCGGTGAGGTCCCAGGCTTCACCGGTGCCCAGGTGGCGCATGAGAGACAGCGGCTTGTACTGGGTGAGAACCCCCACCTGGGTGAAGCCGGAGTTCATGATGTTGCTCATGCTGAAATCGATGATCCGGTAGAGTCCGGCAAAGGGCACGGCCGGCTTTGCGCGGGTCTGCACCAGGATGTTGAGCCGGCTGCCCACGCCGCCGGCAAGCAGCAGGACCAGGGGCATGTTGTCGCCGCTCATCGGACGATCTCCCCGGTTTTGACCCCTTTGGCAATCTTTTCCGGCTTGAGCTCCGGGTAGATGGTGCAGTCCGAGCCGATCACCGATTCCTTCGGAATGAAGTTGTTCCATCCGATAACGGTGACCTCCATTTCGGCTACCGGGCCCTCCTCGCCGATTCGGGCTCCTTCGCCGATGGTGTTGTTGACGTCGCTCACCACTTTCTCCAGCCGGCAGTTGCGGCCGACGATATTGTTGAAAAAAAGTACCGAATCTCTCACTACCGCTCCCCTCTCGATGCGGACGCCTGGAAAAAGGATGGAATTCTCCACCCGCCCTTCCACGGTACAGCCGTTGTAAATCATGCTGTTTTGGATGTCGGCGCCGCTACCCACCTTGAGCGGCTGATAGTCGCGGATATGACGGTGCTCGAGGTTGGTCCGGATCCCCCATTCTTCGAGCTTCAGCTTGGGCTCGCGGCCCAGGAGGTCCATGTTGGTCCGCCAGTATTCGTCCAGGGTGCGGGTATATCCCCAATAACCGTGGAACTTGTAGCCGTAAATCCTCTTCCTCCCATAAAGGAGACGGGGAATAATGTCGCGGCCGAATTCGAAGGAGTCATCTTCAACGGCGTTGATGGCCAGCACCTCGGCCAGAACCTCCGGCCGGAAGCAGAAAATAGTCATGGAGGCCCAGGAGAAAGTAGGCCGGGCCGGTTTTTCCTTGTAGCGGAGCACCCTGCCGCCCACTTCGCCGTCCTCGTCATCGATTTC
>JARRJE010000264.1:0-5033 GCA_037379765.1 Deltaproteobacteria bacterium | reverse complement strand
TGTCCGGGCCGAGCTTGAAGCTATGGGCGTGCGGGTCCACACCGGCACCATGCCCTTTCGCAACGTCGGCACCGCGATCCGGGAAAAGCTGGCCTACTCCCAGCAAGACCTCATCGCCAATACCCTGCGTCTTTTCGGCCAGGGGATCAAAGTCTGCGTGGAGATCGTCCTCATGGCTGCCGACGCCGGCCTGATCCGACCCGCCAACGTGCTGGCGGTAGCGGGAACCGGCCGCGGGGCTGATACGGTCGCCCTCATCGCCCCCCAATCTTCGAATAAGCTGTTCGATCTCAAGGTGCGGGACATCCTGGCCAAGCCTCTGGACTGGTAAAACCGGGCCGGCAGCAGCTCTTCGCTTTCAAATCTGATCGACGATGGTCGGGAAGGAGCTGCTGGGAAGGCGATAGGCGCGGTGTGCTCCGGAAATGGGGCAGCGGAAGGCAAGGCCCACCGCCTGCAATTGCAGCCCCGCGGCGTCCTTGTTGCCGGAACCATACCGGGGATCACCCATGACCGGATGACCGAGAAGCGCGAAGTGGCGGCGGATCTGGTGAAGCCTTCCCGATTTGAGGGTAACGGAAACCAAGGTGGTGTCGGCGTCTGAATCGTAATGGGAGACAACATATTCGGTGCGGGCCGTCTTGCCGTCCAGAGGCTGGTCGATGGCCCCTTGAGGTGCCTGCAGCCGGCCGCTCACCCGGACCACGTAAGTCTTGTCGATGGAATTTTCACGGAACAGGCGGGAAAGTCGGGCCGCCGCTTCCCGGCTATGGGCGATCAGCATCAGCCCGGCCGCTTCCCGGTCCAGTCGGTGCACCAGAAAGACCGGCTGTCGAGTACGCAATTCGGCCTGACGCAGCAGCGAGCAATGGTCCCCGTAATTGTTGCCCTGAGCAAGGAGGCCGGCCGGCTTATACCAGAGGCTGTATGGACCCTCGTCGACCAAGCAGTCGGAAAGGGGCGGTTTTCGGGCCAGCAACTTTTCGTTATAATAAAGCTCCAACACGTCGCCTGAAGACGGTATCGTCGTCGCTCGGCGGAGCCGCCGCCGTTTTTTGCCGTGGCGCAGCCAGACGGCGCCCTTGCCCATCGCCTCCTTGATGCGGCCCTTGGAAAGACCGGAAGCAGCAGCCAGGAGCACGCAGGCAGTAGTCGAGGCCTTTGCTTCGGCCGTGATCTTAAGGGTCAGATTCATCTCGATTGCCGCCGGCGTCGGAAAAGACAGCCGGCGTTCGCTTCCAAGGTTGCCACCGGCGCCCGGCGTCCTTATCATAGAGTGGAATCCAACGCCAGCGAAGAACAGATCCGCAAGGCTTACCGCCGTCAGGCCCTCCGTTACCATCCCGACCGTAATTCCGGAGATCCTGCCGCGGGAGAGCGGTTCAGGGAGATCGCCGAGGCCTATGGCGTTCTGGCCGATCCGGTGAAGCGGCGCCAATACGATCAACTCCGGACAACGGCCGATTCCGGCCCTCGCCGGCCGGCGGGTGGTTTCGGATACTCTCAAGAGGATATTCTTCGGGACCTGTTCCGCGACGCCCGGTTCAATCACGTGTTTCGGGATCTTTTTGGAGAATTCGAGCGGGCAGGCTTCCGTTTTGATCAACGTTTCTTCGATCAGGCTTTTTTCGGCGGCCGCGGCGTGTTCGGAGGAGTCTTCTTCTGGGGTCCCTTCGGCGGCACGATCCGGAAGCAAGTCCGGCCACCCGGTGAGCGGCCCCAAAACCAACCCTCGGCCAAGGGACTTCCGTGGCTCGATTCTTTGAAAAAGCTGGGAACCAAGGCGATCCACTATCTTCGAGGCGAGCCGCCCGCTTTGCCCGGCCCGCTGCCGGGGAACCTCGACATGGTCTTCGATCTGAACGTGAGCCCGGCCGCCAGCCGCGAGGGCGGCTGGGTGCAGATCGCGGTGCCGCGTGGCAGAGAGCGGGAAACCCTCAAGGTACGCATCCCGCCCAACGTCAGGAGCGGCACCCGGTTGCGGCTCAAAGGCAAAGGACTACGCCGGGATGCGGTGGCAGGCGATCTCTACCTCACCATCCGTTTGTCCTGATCTTTGCCGTTGACACCGGAGTGACCCCGTGCTAGAGACGGAGAAGTCTTTATTAACAGACCTCTTTCCTTCCTATTCCGTGGGTCACAGCGGCTGAGATGGCACCCCGAAAATCGATGAAAAAAGGCAAGCGGAGACCTCGCCGCCGTTTTCGCTGGAAACGGCTGTTAGGCCTTACCGCCTTGCTGTCCGCCATTCTCCTTGCCCTCTACGTCGTGCATCTCGATCGAGAGGTGCGCCTTCGCTTCGAGGGCAAACGGTGGGCCATCCCCGCCCACGTCTACGCCCGGCCCCTTGAGCTCTACGCGGGCTTGGCCCTTACCCCCGAGCAGCTGCTCAGAGAGCTCGATCTCGCTGGCTACCGCCAGGATTCCCGGCTGGCAGCTGCGGGCAGCTATGATCGGGAGGGGGCAACCGTGCAGCTGGTCTCCCGGTCCTTTGATTTCGGTGACAGCCGGGAGCCAAGCCGCCGCCTCACAGTCCGGTTCGCCGACGGTCGGGTGGCCGCTGTGGAGACCGGTGCCGAGCAGCCAGTGGCCCTGGCCCGGCTCGATCCCGCCCAGATCGGCAGTTTTTATCCCCTGCAGCGCGAGGACCGGGTGCTGGTGAAGCGCGAGGAGATTCCTACCGCACTGATCCACGCCCTGCTCGCCGTCGAAGACCGCGACTTTTACAACCACCACGGCATTGACCCCCGCGCCATCCTCCGTGCCCTTTGGGCCGACCTCCGAGCCGGGGCTACCGTTCAGGGGGGCAGCACCTTGACCCAGCAGCTCGTCAAGAACATGTTCCTTACCGATGAGCGCACCCTGTGGCGGAAGCTCAACGAGGCGATCATGGCGGTGTTGCTGGAAGCCCACTACGACAAGGACGAAATCCTCACCGCCTACGTGAACGAGGTATTCCTGGGTCAGGACGGCCAGCGGGCCATCCACGGCTTCGGTCTGGCCAGCCAGTTTTATTTCCGGCGCCGGCTCCAGGATCTCGATCTCTCCCAACTGGTGCTTCTTGTCGGCCTGGTGAAGGGGCCGAGCTATTACGATCCCCGGCGGTTTCCCGACCGCGGCCGAAGGCGGCGCGATCTGGTGCTTACCGCCATGACGACCTGCGGTTTCATCACTCCGGCAGAAGCAGCGCGGGCCCGAGTTGAGCCCCTCGATCAGAATCTCCATGCCACCGGCGGCATCACCTCCTTTCCCGCCTTCATCGACCTGGTCCGCCGTCGACTTCAGGCAAGCTATCGGGAAGAAGATCTCACCAGTGAGGGGCTGAAGATTTTCACCACCTTCGACCCCCAGGTCCAGTGGCAGCTGGAGGAAGCCCTTCGCCAGACCCTGCCTCGGTTGGAGCGGCAGAGCGGCTGCCGACAGATCCAGGCAGCGGTGGTGGTCAGCAGCCCCAGCTCGGGGGAGATCGAGGCGATTGTCGGCGGCCGCACTCCAGAGGCGGGCTTCAACCGGGCTCTTGATGCCCGACGGCCCGTGGGCTCCCTGGTCAAACCCGCGGTCTACCTGGCCGCTCTTGAAAACGGCTTCACCCTGGCCTCTTTGGTGAAGGATACCCGGATCGAGGTGGCCAATGGCCACGGCGGCATGTGGCGACCCCGCAATTTCGAGAGGCTGGAGCACGGAGAAGTTGAGCTGCACACCGCCCTGGCTCACAGCTACAACCTGGCGACGGTGAACCTCGGGCTGGCGGTCGGACTCGACAAGGTCAAGGCCGCCCTCCAGCGCCTCGGCATCGAACGAATCTCTCATCTTTATCCTTCCGTGTTGCTCGGCGCCCTTCCCCTTTCCCCCCTCGAGGTGAGCCAGATGTATCAGACCTTGGCGGCCGGCGGTTTCTACAGCCCCCAGCGGGTGATCCGCAAAGTCCTCGATGCCTCGAACCGGCCTCTCGAGAGGTATCCGCTCACCGTCGAGCAGCGGGTGCCGCCGCAGACCGCCTTTCTAGTGGATACCGTCCTGCGCGAGGTGGTGAGCGAGGGGACCGGCCGGTCTCTGGCCCGCTACCTGCCTCCTTCCTTGGCGGCGGCCGGAAAGACCGGTACTTCGGACGATTTACGGGACTCCTGGTTTGCCGGTTTCACCGGCGACCGGCTGGCGGTGGTTTGGCTCGGCCGCGATGACGATCGGCCCCTCGGTCTCACCGGGGCCGGCGGCGCACTGGTGGTCTGGGGGGAGCTGATGCGTCGAGTAGGTGGTCGCTCTCTGGAGCTCAATGCCCCGCCTGGCATCGAATGGGCCTGGATCGACCCGCAAAGCGGGACCCGGGTATGGCCAGGGGCCCCTAACGGCGAATATCTGCCGTTTGCCGATGGCACCGCCCCGGCGGCGTCAGCCCAGAGTGGAAAAAGGGGCCGAAACTGGCTGGGCCGCCTTCTGAATAAGATTTTCTAATCACTTCATGGCGGATCGTTTTTCGAAGAGGAAGCACTTATGGAGATGGAAAGAGAAAGAACCATGCGGCGTTCCGCAAAGAAAAGCGGAGCGGCTTTGCTCGGATTGTTCCTTGCGATCATACTGTTGCTGGCCAGCTGCGCGCCACAGAAGGTGGAGATCACCGGCCTGCCGCCGGAGGCAGCCGCTTCTCCGACGGCCTCTTTACTGGCCGATGCCAACCAGGCACTGGCCAGAAATGACCTGCATGGAGCGGAGGCTTACCTGGAGCGGGCCCTCCGCCTGGAAGCAGGAAATGGTCTTCTTTGGCATACCCTGGCAGAAACCAAGTACCGACAGGGCAATTACCGCCAGGCGGTCCAGCTTGCTCTCCGCGCCAAATCCCTGCTGCCGGCCGCGGATTCCCTGGTCCGGGAAAACGACCTTCTTTTGTCCAGGTCTTACCACAAGCTTGGGCAGGAAGAGCAGGCACGGCAGGCAGCAGAGCGGGCCGAGTCTTTCGGAATCACAAAATAATGGCAGATGGCTGAGGTCTAAAAATGGGCCGCCCCGAGGGGCGGCCTTCTTAAGTATATTTTTTC
>JARRJE010000263.1:0-3758 GCA_037379765.1 Deltaproteobacteria bacterium | reverse complement strand
GACGGTTTCGACCTTAAACTCCCGGGTAAACGACCTTCTTCTAGTAACCATGACAGTCCTCCTTGGATCTGCTGTTTTAGCAGCTTTTCGGACTGTCCACAATTACGGGGTAAGGTCAAAAATGGTGGAACCTGCCTTTGATTTCCCCTCCTCAAGTCACCAGAGTGTCCTCCTTTAATCCAGAAAAATAAAAAAATCAAGACTTATAATACCTAAAAAAACAGGAAAAGGTCCTGGTCAAATTTCGCATTCAAAATGATCCGAAGATTTTCAGCAAGGAAAACCGGCGGTTCAGTGGAAACCGCTGGACCTAAAGGTGGATCCAAGGGTGTGAAGGGAGGACGGTTCCAGCACTTAGAAAAATCAGGAGGATGCGAGAATCCCTCGATCTACTTCAGCCAGCGATCGAGTTGGCCGTGAAGGTCTCTACCGAACTGCTCGATGTCGAAGGACTTATGGATAAAACTGTCCGCGCCCGCCTCCATTGCCTTCTGCATGTCCGACTCGAGGGTGGAATTGGTGAGGATGATTACAGGGATATGCTTCAACTGCTCATCGGCGCGGATGTGGCGTACCATTTCGATGCCGCTCATTCCGCACATTTTCATGTCGACCAACATTGCCGACGGGAGGTTTCGGTCGTCCCGCAGAAACTGGAGGGCATCCTCACCGCGATCGGCTGCCTTCACGACGATATCCCTTTCGGTTTTGAGCAGGACTCGCCGGGTTATTTCCACGTCGTCAGGATCATCGTCGACGATCAGAATCAATTTCGGATCGTCGACTTCCGATTCCGAAACCCGGTATCCATGGTCAGTCACTTGGTTTTCTCCCGATCAGTCGCTTCAAGCGTAAAATAGACGGTCGACCCCTTTCCGGGCTCCCCCTCGGCCCAGATCCTTCCGCCATGGCGACGAACGACGCGCTCCACAATGGTGAGGCCGATGCCGGTTCCCTCAAATTCTTGTGCCGTGTGGAGGCGCTGGAAGGGCAAAAACATCTTCTCCGCGTACTTCGGGTCGAACCCCGCTCCGTTGTCCCTTACATAATACACGGTCTTCCCCTCTTTTTCGATTGTCCCGAACTCGACTCTGGCCTCCGCGCTTTTTGCGGTAAACTTCCAGGCGTTCCCGATGATGTTGGAAAGGGCGACCTCGATCAGCCGCGGATCGGCTTGGGCAAAAAGTTCTGGTTCGATCTCGACCTCGACGCTTCTGTCAGGCTGGGCCTCGCACAACTCCTTGACGACGGCTCGGGCCGCCTCGCTGATATCGACGCTGCTCCGCACCAGTTCCTGCCGAGTAATCCGCGAAAGATACAGGAGGTCGTCGATGAGCCGGCTCATCTTCGCTGCTCCCATGCTGACCCGTGTCAAATAGTCTCGGCCCTGCTCGTCGATCTTGTCCGCATAGTCCTCCTTCACGATCCGAGCAAACTCGGACACGGTTCGGAGCGGAGCTCTCAAATCGTGGGAGACGGAGTAGATGAAGGCCTCGAGCTCTTTGTTGACTTCACGAAGCTCAGCAGTGCGCCCTTTCACCCTGAGATCGAGCTCCTCATTAAGGACTCGGAGGGCCTCCTCTGCTTCCGATCGCTTCTTTTCGATCTCCATGGAATCAAGGGCAAAAGAGATGTCTTCAGAAAGGGCCGCTAAAAGAGAAACCTCTTCCTCGGCAAAAAAATCCGGCCTGTCGGAGTATATCGTCAGCACGCCCACGACTTTGCCGCCGGTGTGCAAAGGAAAGGCCGAAGAAGAGCGGAGTCCGTGAGCGATTGCCCTGTCGCGCCAAGGCTGCATGCCGGGATTTTTCTCGAAGTCGTTGCTGATGATGTAACGATTCTCGTGAGCCGCCCTGCCGGTCGGTCCTTGTCCCTCCGGCACATCGGCGGCCACGATCCTGATGCCGTCAAGATAGGCGCTTTGACCGGCGCTAGCCGCCGGCTGGATCTGGCTGCTTTCCTGATCCAACAATCCTACCCAGGCCAACCGGAAGTGTCCCTGCTCAACGATGACGCGGCAGACTTTATCGAACAGAATCTGCCGGTCACGGATCCGGACCATGGCCTCGCTGATTTTTGCAAGAACCGAATAGAAACGGGTCCGCTCTTGGACCTTCTTCTCGAGGTCCTCGGCAAGGCCCCTCAACGCATCCTCGGCCCGTTTGCGCGAAAAAGCCTCCACAACAGCCGGAGCCAGGGCCTCCAGGGCTTCCTGTTCTTCAAAGCTGTAACCGCCCTCACGATTGGCCACGGCAATCATACCGACGGTCCGGGCGTCCCGGATCAGCGGCACACCGAGGAAGGAAGTGAGAGGCGGATGTCCCTCAGCTGTGCCGATGCTGTCGGGATGAGTCGAGGGGGCGTTGGTGAAAAAGCCCTTCCCGTCCAAAAGCACCCGCCCATAGACCCCATGGATGTGGAAATTTCCCGGTGCCCGACGCTGACCTTCCCGATCGTACAGAGAACAGAGGTCCCACCCCATGTCGCTGATGGCGATATCATGCAGCAGGTCGTCAGGGCCGATCTCGCCGATAAAGCCGAATTGGCTCCCAGTGACATCGAGGGCCGCTGCCAGGCAGCTCTCGCCCAGATCTTCGTCGGTCTTGCTCGTGAGACCGGCATGCAGGATCCGGTTGACCGCCTCCTCCCGGTTACGCTGCTGCTCCAGCTGCATCTGCGATTTCTTGATGGTGGTGATATCGTAACCGGTGGTGATGAAGCGATCCCCGAGGGGAATGCTGGTAAATCGGAAGTACCGGTCCAGGTTGGGGAAGAAGTCCTCGTAAGCGTAAGGGGTGCCCTCCGTCATGATTTTCCGCACCGTCGGCAGGTAGTGTTCGGTGGCCCCCGGGCCGAAGATCTCGTCCGTTGTCTTGCCCTTGATCTGATCGAGCGTCTTCCCCCAGATCTTCAAGGCCGGGGGGTTGGCGTCGACCAGCTTCCAGGTCTTGATGTTGTCCTCCTCATCCCGGATGAGCTCCCATAAGTGCACTTCCTCGGTTATGTTAGCGAAAAGGTTGCGATATTTTGCTTCGCTCTCTTGCAGGGCCTCCGCAGCCCGTTTGCGCTCAGTGATGTCATGGGCGATTTTCGAGGCGCCAATAATCCGGCCGCGTTCGTCCTTGATGGCGGAAAAGGTCAGGGAAACCGGGAGGATCACGCCATCTTTCCTCATCCGCTCGGTTTCGAACCGTTCAATGTGCTCTCCCTGCGCGATCCTTGCGAGGATGTCCGTGACTTCGTTAGTGTGTCCAGGAGGAGTGAGGAACGAAATATGTCTGCCGATCGCCTCCGCCGCCGTATATCCGTATATCTTCTCCGCCCCCCTATTCCAGGACATGATGATCCCGTTGAGGTCCTTGCTGATGATCGCATCGTCAGCGCTCTCCACGATCGCCGCTAGACGCCCGCTGATGGCTTCCGCCTTCTTGATCTCGGTGATGTCATAGGTGTAGATTCGCACCACGTCGAACTGCGGTGCAATGTAGACGTCCTCGCCGAAAACCCGGTCCTTGAGCGTGACTTCGCGGTACAGGTACGCTTCCTCTTTCTTTTCCAAGGCCCGCAGAATGGCCTCGATGTCGTGGGGAAGAAAAACCGTGGCGTCCTCCTTGTCCATGCCGAGACTTTCGAGGGCGGTTTGGGCCCCGGCGTTGCTGAAGGCCAAAACGCCTGATCCAGTCACCTCCAGAACAGGATTCGGATTCAGTTGCGGGAACGAGGCGAGATGCCGCGTGCGTTGCTCCGCCCGTTTCATC
>JARRJE010000262.1:0-4382 GCA_037379765.1 Deltaproteobacteria bacterium | reverse complement strand
TTGCCCATGTCGGCGATCTCGCCCACCGGGTCGGGCAGGGCGGCCACTTCCCGAAGCCCGGTCACCATGGAAGCCATGACCTTGTCGGACAGCGCCAGCCGGTCGAGCATGGCCCCGGAAAGCCCTTTGTCCCGGCCGGCGGCCAGATCCTTTTCGTTTTCCTCTCGAATAAAAGTTTGCTCGGCGAGAAGGGCCTCCGCCATCCGTTCGAGCACCTGATTCTTGCGGCCGGTGTCCAGGGCGGCCACGTTCCTGCCCGCTTCCTTGGCCCTGACGGCCAACTCCCGAATCGTTTCAGCAACCGTCATCATTCCTCTCCTTGTTAAGCTATCGGCAATGAGACTTCACCCGCAAAGCGGGCGGCCTCAGGACGCCCCCTGCAGAGGCGTCAACCCCCATTGGCACGCAGCCGAGCACCGCAGCGGCTGCCGAAAAAGGAGTTTGCACTGTCTGAGCCTCCGAAGGGGGCGAGTTTGCAATCTCCCGGCAGTTGCGAGGACGCGCAGGGAACCCGCCGTAGGCAGGCCAGTGACACGGGTGCCCTTTCTTTTGGTTCGTTTTCTTTGGGCAAGCAAAGAAAATGAACGGAACCCAGTACATTTTCGCCGGATCGGTAGAACCTCTGGCCAGTGACACGGGTGCCCTTTCTTTTGGTTCGTTTTCTTTGGGCAAGCAAAGAAAATGAACGGAACCCAGTACATTTTCGCCGGATCGGTAGAACCTCTCCGAGTCCACCGCTGAAACGGTGGTTTCAACAAAAAATCAGCTTTCTGCGGTCAGCAACTACATCTTTCCGTTCCCGTCCAATTTTGCCGCGATGAACGTTGAACGCAGAGCGTTATTTCAGGATCACCAGATTGTCGCGATGGATCACCTCATCGCTGTCCTTGTGGCCCAGGATCTCTTCGATTCGAGAGGAGTGGACTCCGTGGATCCGCGCGATATCGGCCGAAGGATAGTTGACCAGCCCGGCGGCGATGATCTGTTCCCGCTCATCCAGGCAATGCACCGGATCGCCGATCTTGAACCGGCCGCGCACCTCGAGAATGCCTGAAGGCAAGAGACTCTTTCCCCCCTCGAGCAGCGCCCGGCAGGCCCCGGCGTCCAGAACCAGCTCGCCCTTGGGCCGGAGGGTGTAGGCAATCCAGTGCTTGCGGCTCTGGATCTTCTCCGGCCGGGGCAAAAAGAAGGTGCCCACCGGCTCGCCGGCAAACAGCTTGCGGATGATGCCCTCCTGCCGCCCCGAACCAATGAAGGAGCAGCCGCCGCGTGCCGCCACCGTCCCGGCCGCCATGATCTTGGTGCGCATCCCGCCTGTTCCCAGGTTGCCGCAGACGTTGTCGGCCATCTCCTCCACCCCTTTGTGCATCCGGCCAACCGTGTACACCAGCCGTGCCGCCGGGTCGGTGCAAGGATTGGCGGTATGCAGCCCGTCGACGTCGGTCAGGCAGACGAGGATATCGGCCTCGGTCATGTTGGTGACCAGGGCGGCCAGGGTGTCGTTGTCGCCGAACCGCAGCTCCTTGACGGAGACGGTATCGTTTTCATTGATCACCGGCACCGTTCCCCATTCGAGCAGCGTGAAAAGGGTGTTGCGGATGTTGAGATAGCGGTCTCGATGGGAAAGGTCGCTGTGGGTGAGAAGGACTTGGGCGACGCGCTGGCCGAACCCCTCGAAGATATCCTCGTAGACCCGCATGAGACTGCTCTGGCCCAGGGCGGCGGCCGCCTGTTTCTCCTTGAGGGCAAGGGCCCTGTCGCCTAGGCCCATCTTCTTGCGGCCGGCGGCGACGGCGCCCGAGCTCACCAGGATCACCTGGCGGCCCGATTGGCGCAGAAAATGGAGCTCCCGGGCCAGGTTCTCCATAACCTCCCGGGCCAGGCCGGAGGGGGAGGTCAGCACCGCGCTCCCCACCTTCACCACTACCCGCCGGGCTCGGTCGAGGTAAGGGCGCCGCAGCTGCAAATCTTTTTCGATCAGATCGCTATCCACGTTCAACATCTTCACGTCCATTGCCCACATGCCTATCAACGGCTCCGGGTGGGTTCGTCCTGTCCCGCGGCTCGGCGACAGCATCATCCCCGGTTTGTTTGTCCAGGGCGGCCAAGGCCTTTGCCAGAAATTCCTTCAGCTCGGCTATCCCCTCACCGGTCAGGGCTGAGATAGCTATCACCGGAAACCCCTTGCCGGCAAACACTCGGCGCAGCGCGCCAACCTGTTCCGCGGTGAGCAGGTCGATTTTGTTCAGGAGGATGAGCCCCTGTTTGTCGATCAGCTCTTCCTTATACCGGCGCAGCTCGTTTTCGAGCACCTTATACTGGATCCGAGGCTCGCTTTCCAGACCTGATCCATCGAGCACGTGCAGCAGCATCCGGGTGCGCTCCACATGCCGCAGGAATTTGTGACCCAGGCCCGCCCCCTGGTGGGCGTTTTCGATAAGGCCCGGGATATCGGCGACCGTGCAGCGCTCGCCGTCCGGAAGCTCCACGACTCCGAGCTGAGGTTCCAAGGTGGTAAAAGGGTAAGGGGCGACTTTGGGGGTGGCGGCGGAAAGCTTGGAGAGAAGTGTTGATTTGCCGGCATTGGGGAGGCCGATGAGACCGATGTCCGCCAGCAGCTTCAGCTCGATCCGCAGCCAACGCTCTTCGCCGGGGCGGCCCTTTTCCGCATGACGGGGGGTCCGGTTGCGGGCGGAGGCAAAGTGGCTGTTGCCGCGGCCTCCGCGGCCGCCGCGTGCCGCCAGGTATTGGTCGCCCTCACAGGTGAGATCGGCCAGCACATCGCCGGTCTCGGCATCGCTGACGAGCGAGCCCACCGGCACCTGGAGGCGATAATCCTCGCCCTTCCGTCCGTTCTTTTTCTTTCCCTGGCCGTGCTTGCCGCGGTCGGCCAGAAAGTGGGAGCGATACTTGAAATCGATCAGGGAAAAAAGTCGGCGAGTGGCCTCGATAACGACGGATCCGCCGTCGCCGCCGTCGCCGCCGTCCGGGCCGCCCTTGGGCACGAATTTTTCGCGCCTGAAGCTGACGCAGCCGTTGCCGCCATCTCCGGCTTTGACGAAGAACTTGGCCTCATCAATGAAAGACATCGCGGCACCACTCCTGGAACAAGCGCGGAAGTTCGGCCGATTACCTCGCGAGGGTTATCCGCTGCCGAAGCGTCTGAGAAAAATCAGGAGGAGGAAGCGACGGGATAGATGCTGACGCGCTTGCGGTCGCGGCCGAAGGTCTCATATTTGACCACGCCGTCGATTTTGGCGAACAGGGTGTAATCCCGGCCCAGGCCCACGTTTTCGCCGGGATGGATCTTGGTGCCGAGCTGCCTGACCAGAATATTGCCGGCTTTCACGAACTGACCGCCGAAACGTTTGACGCCTCGGCGTTGGCCGATGCTGTCTCGGCCGTTTTTCGAGCTGCCGCCTGCTTTTTTATGTGCCATGACCTGATCTCTCTCTCTAAAAGGAATTATGCGGAGATGCCCTGAATCTCGAGAGCAGTGAACAATTGCCGGTGGCCCTGCTTGCGGCGGTAGCCTTTCCTCCGCTTCTTCTTGAAGACGATGATCTTCTTGGCCTTGCCCTGCTCGACGATTTTGGCTGTGACCTTGACTCCCTCCACGAGGGGTTGGCCGATCTTGACTTCTTCACCATCCGCAACCAGCAGAACCTGATCGAGCTCCACGGTGTCTCCGACTTCGCCGGCGAGCTTTTCCACCCGGATGCGCTCTCCCTGGGCCACTTGATATTGTTTGCCGCCGGTGCTGATCACTGCGTACATGTTTCCCCTCCAGGACTCCAAAAAGTTAACCCGCAGCGCGGGCTCTCTGTAATGTCTCGGGCAAACCGGCGAGATGATTCCCTGCCGGTTGATGAAACAGTCACTCATACCCGCAAGGGGCCGATTTGTCAAGTTTCAAAAAACCAAGAGGGCGCAAAACGCCCAAGCAGATCATATCACAAATCCGCCGGAGAAAATCAATCCATTCATTACCGGAGAAAATCAATCCATTCATTATGGGTGTAGGGAAAAGCACTAAAAGGGTTTCTATCTCCTGCAGTATAAACGTTTGCAGGTGCCGCAGATACGCGAAAATTTCTTGCCTACTGGTGCTGCGCGAGCAGGCCGATGACGAAGTAGAGTGTCTGCGAACGCTTTCATTCACTCTTCCCATTTGATCTCGTACTTCTCGAGGTGAAAGTCAGGGGTGGGCACGATGGTCAGCCTTTTGTGGACCTCGCCCTCCAGATGCTCGATGGTGGCTGCTTCATCTTTTAGCATCATGGCCGCCACCTTGGGATTGACGATCACCGTGACCTTGGCCCCCGGCATCTTCCGGGCATTGCGGGAGATCCGCCGAAAAATTTCGTAGCAGATGGTCCGGC
>JARRJE010000261.1:0-7131 GCA_037379765.1 Deltaproteobacteria bacterium | reverse complement strand
TATCATGATTTTTTCATCGACGAGGTTCTAGAGACCGGCATGGTCCTCAAGGGCTCGGAAGTGAAGTCATTGCGGGCTGGTAAGGCGAACCTGCGGGACGGCTATGCCAAGGTGAAGAATGGCGAAGTCTTCCTCCACAACGTCCACATTTCGCCATACGCCCACGCCACCTATGATAAGCCCGATCCGATGCGGGTGCGCAAGCTCCTGCTCTCCAAACGGGAGATCCGCAAGTTGATCGGCAAGGTGCAGGAAAAGGGCATTGCCCTGGTGCCCCTGAAGATCTATTTTAATCAGAGGGGCAAGGCGAAATTGGCCCTCGGCCTCGGTCGGGGCAAAAAACTGTACGACAAGCGGGCCACGCTCAAGAAGAAGGAAGCGCAACGCGAAATGGAGCGGGTCCATCGTGAAAAATTTTGAACAAGATAAGGGGGCGAAACGGCTTCGACGGGGATACGTAAGCTCAGGCTGCATACCGAGGTTCCTGTCACCTCGTAAAATAGGCGGGACTTTAAAGATAGTCGCAGACGACTACTCTTACGCTCTGGCTGCATAGCCAGCGTCCCTCCGGCCCGCTCCCGCGGGGTCGGAACGGGCGTCGACTAGCGGGATAGCTTCCGGGCAGCCGCCCGCCGGCCCGGCGGCGAAACGAAACGGCAGGATAGCGCTCGAAGGGACTTGGTCCTGGAGAACCTTGGGGCGCGATAAGCATCTTTCACAGGACTAAGTATGTAGACGCTTGAAGGGGAGTATTTTCGGACGCGGGGTCGACTCCCGCCGCCTCCACCAAATCATAATCCGGCAGAGTCCGGGGTTATCTCAAAGCCCGCTCGCGGGCTTTTTCTTTTCATTCTCATCTCTAAAAGAAGAAAAGAGTTATCTACTGTTGAAGAAATCTGGCCTTTTCACTTGTTTTGATTGTAATTATGGGTTGACAGCCTGTTTCTGGCTCTCGTTTCCCCCTGTTAGGATCTCCTGAAACCACGAGCGATTTCCTCAAATCCCAGAATCCCGATTACGTCCTCGGGACCGTTCAGCTTCCCGGAAGGAGTGATGACCGCTGCCTCCGCCTCGGCCTCCCTTAATTTGGCCAGCACGTCAAAGAGAACGTCGTCGGTGCCTGTCACGATGTATTTGATCTTTTTCAGCTCCTTCACCTTTTTCCCGTTGTTCGTCCCCACAGGTCTCAGGACTTCCATAGCTTGTTTATTCCGAAAGAGGACGTAAGGATATCTTTTCATCTTTCCAATGCGTTGCTGAAGCAGGGTTACATCCTCGCCTTGGTTGGCGGCAACGAAGGGAGCCGCGATGATTTCCCCTGCAGTACGCGGGAGGATTCCGGCGGTCTGCGGAGTCTGAGGAACATAATATCCTCTGCGACTCAGTTTCATGGTGTAGATACTGTCCGTCAACAGCAGGCGACGGATTCCATAGGCGATTGAAACGGTGATGATGAGGGGGATGATCACGTTATAATCGCGGGTCATTTCGAAAATCATGACAACCGCGGTCATGACCGCTCCGGTGGCCCCGCCGACCATGCCCGCCATGCCAACCACCACGAGGCCCTGCACATTGAGATGGAGAAGAGGAAACCAGTCATGGACGAGCAGGCCGAACCCCCCTCCCATGGTCGCGCCGATGAACAGCAAAGGTGAGAATATCCCTCCCGAACCTCCGGAGCCCAGAGTGAGAGAGGTCGACAACATCTTTGCGAAGAGAAGAAGAAACAGAAAATAGGGATTCCTCAGTGTGGACGTCAGAAGATCTTGCACCGTCGCGTATCCTACCCCTTGAATGTAATAATGCCCCGAGAAGTGCATGAAGAGGTACATCATCACCCCCACCACCAGCATTCCGCTCATGTGGCGGGTGTAATAGCTGCCGGGCATTCGGTCGAAGAAATCTATAAATGAATAGATCGAGAGAATGAAGAGGACCGAGAACAAACCGAGGAGGTGACCGAGGAGGATGTAAGCGAAGAATTGAGCGAGCGAGGTTTGGCTTGCCGCCGGAAGAGTCAGAGAAGGGATGTTAAAGGACGGCGTGGCGCCCAAAAAGAATCTGCCGATGAAGGTTGCGGCCCCTGTCGCGATGGAAACTGGGATGATGGTGCGGGCGCTGACCTCGGGCAGGATCAGTTCGATGGCGAAAAGGAGCCCGCCGATGGGGGTGTTGAAAGTGGCCGCAATCCCGCCGCCCGCGCCGGCGGAGACCAGGGTGTAGCGTTGCCAGGTGGGAAGGTTCAGGAGCTGGCCGAGGGATGAGCCGAGCGAGGAGCCAATTTGGATGATCGGCCCTTCCCTTCCGATTGATCCCCCCGTGCCGATGGAAATTGCCGAGGCCAGGGATTTGATCACGGCCACGAGAGGCCGGATGTAACTTTTTCTGTAATAAATGGCCTCCATGACTTCGGGAACACCATGCCCCTTTGCCTCGGGAGCGAAATTATTCACGAGGAAGGCGACCAGAACCGCACCTGCTACCGGCACCAGGATGATGCCAACGCCCCAAGGGCTCTCGAGTGTATGGATGGTGGCGTGGTAGTCGGGAGAGAGCGTTCCGAAGAAGAACAGATTGTGGAACATCCCGATCAACACTCTGAAGACGACAGCGCCCAGCCCTGCGACGATGCCGACAATGCCTGCCACAAGGGTCAACCGAAAATCGACACTCACCGCTAATAAACGTCTACCCGCGCGGCGCCAATCCCAGATCATTTATTTCCCTCGGAAAAGCCTTTTTTAGAAGGGGCACTGGTGTATTCCTGAACCGAGATAGACAATTGACTTGAGCGTTTCAACGCTTTGATGAACCTTTATTTAATGTTAGGACTTTTCAGAGTGGCAATCTCACAAAAAATGCCTTCCGAGGCGAAAGAGGGGAACGAAAGAAAAAGAACTGAGCTGGCAAGAAGTCCCAAGATCAGCTACGGGTAAGCCTCATCGAGTTGCCGGTTGGCAAACTGTGCCAGAGACTCATCAAGACTTTGTTGATGGCCGAGATGCTGGGGACCGAGAAGCTGTGGCCTCTTTCAAGCAGTGTGACTGGAGTCACACCGGAAGGCGCACCTGACTCAATCAACCCTTTGTCCGCCTGTCTTAAGTCCTCTTTCGACTGCCGAGACAATCCTGCTCCATCCTTTCCGGAAATACGGTCCGAGTCGTTCCTTAAAAACGGAAAGAGAACGGCAAATTTTAAACCTTTTAGATCTATCTGTTGATTATTCTTAATAAATGCATTTAATAACTGAGTGGTTTGGAATTTGCACCAGCACAGGATGCAGCGCCTGACAAGAGGCCGTTCTTCTGGAACGATCATGAGACCGACCAATCATATGAATATATTGACCCCACAGCATGAGGAATGCATGGAAGAGAATAAAATCCTGATGGAGCGGCGCAAATACCGCCGATTCAAGGTCCGGCACCCCGCGTTCGTGGTCTTCAATACCCAGCCCACACGTTTGGGGGAGATCCTCGATATCAGCATGTCCGGGCTGTCTTTTCGCTACATGGTGGACAGCGAGGAAGTGGTGAACCAGTCGCGGGAGCTTGACATCCTCTTCGGCGACGACGATTTCTATCTCGACAAGCTGCCCTTCAGCACCGTTTCCGACCGGCTGAGCAAAGACCGAACCAACGGGTTTGGAAAAGGGGGTAAGAAGGAGGGGAGGCCCTGCCGCTAGGCAGGGCTTTTTTGTGTGGGCACCAGGCGGCATGGTGCGTAGCGCCGTGACTGGCCCTATTCTCGATTGACGGGAAAAATTTCCTTTTAGAGCAGAAACTTCGATGCTATCCTAGGAGAATTATAATTCCCCGGAAATGCAGACCAGCGATCTGATGCGTCGTACAGCATGACGAACAAGCGATCTCCGGAGCCTTCTTCCCTGTGATTAGTGACGATGACACGCCAGTCCCTTCGCCAACAAGCCGGCCCTATTCTGCTGGCGCTTGTCATCGGCGTGCTGGCCGGGCTTGGCGCCATGTTCTTCAGGTGGCTGATCGGAGCCGGCCAGTACTTGCTCTGGCCGTCCGGCGCCAATTTCGCCGAGCAAGTAAGTCGGGCTCCCTGGTGGCTTGTCCTCCTGGTGCCGGCGGGCATGGGTCTTCTGCTAGGTCCCGTTATCCACTTCTGGGCTCCGGAAACGAGCGGCCCTGGTGTCCCGGAGGTGATGGCGGCGCTCGCCCTGCATGGCGGGGTCATCCGGCACCGGGTGACCTTGTTCAAGACCTTTATCACCGGCGGCCTTATCTCCGCCGGGGCCTCGGTCGGCCGGGAGGGTCCGATCGTGCAGATCGGCTCCTCCATCGGCTCTTCCCTCAGCCAATTGCTGAAACTTCCCTTGCCCAACCGCCGCCTTGCCGTGGCCTGCGGGGCCGCGGGCGGCATTGCCGCCACCTTCCAGGCTCCCATGGCCGGGACCCTGTTCGCGGTGGAAGTGCTGCTCTCCGAGCTGGAGGTCGCTTCGCTTTCCCCCATCGTGGTGGCGGCGGTCTCCGGCACCATGGTGGCCAGGCTCTTTACCCACCGTGCCGTGATCTTTCAGGTGCCCACCTTCGTCCTGAGGCATCCGGCCGAGCTGGTCTTTCACGGCCTGATCGGAATCCTGGGTGGACTCACCGGGCTTCTGCTCATGTGGCTGATCTTCCGCCTGCCCCGGCTCTGGAGACGCCTCCGGATTCCGGGGTGGCTGGGGCCGGGAGTGGGCGGCCTGCTGGCGGGTCTGATCGCCCTCAAGGTGCCGGGAGCCCTCGGCGTCGGCTACGAGTCCATTTCCCTGGCACTCGGCGGTCATGTGGCGGTATCTCTGGTTTTTCTGTTGCTTGCAGCCAAGCTTTTCACCACCTCGATCTGCCTCAGCTCGGGGATGAGCGGCGGCATCTTCGCCCCTTCGCTCTTTATAGGGGCCATGGGTGGCTCCATAGTCGGGTTCACGGTCCGAGCGATCTGGCCCGCGCTTACCACGGCTCCGGCGGACTATGCGCTCATCGGCATGGGGGCCATGGTGAGTGGAACGACCCTGGCACAGATCACCGCCATTCTCACCATCTTCGAGCTGACTTACAACTATCAGGTGATCCTGCCGTTGATGGTGGCCTGCATCATGAGCGCGCTCACCGTCCGCCTGCTGTACGGCTACTCGATTTATGAAACCAAACTGAGGGAGAGGGGAATCGATATCGTCCGAGGCCGGGAGGTGAACATCATGCGCGGCCTCAAGGTCCGTGACCACATGCACTCCGATTTCGAAACGTTCCGGACGGACACCCCCTGCCCGGAGGTAGTCAGCCGCATGGAAGAAAGCCCTTTCCCCCATTTCCCGGTGCTCGATCGCGACGGCCGGCTTGCGGGCATCCTCAGCCCCGAGGATTGCCGCCATATTCTGGCCCACCCCGATCGGTGCACCCCGAAGGCTACGGCCGCCGATATCATGACCGGCAAACCGATCACCGTTTCCGAGGAGGCCGATCTGGAGAAGGCTTTCCACACCTTTCTCCATTATGGGTTTTCATTCCTGCCGGTGGTGCGGGAAGCCGCGCCGTGGGAAGTGGTGGGCCAGCTCAGAAAAAGCGATCTGTTGGCGGCTTACGATCAGCATGTTTTGAAAGAGCACACTCTCCGAGCCTCCGGCCAAGCCAGCCAACCCGGCAAAAAAGAATAAAGCAAGGAAAGAGGGGGCTAATCAGAGGAAAAGAGAAATGCCAGTATCGGACACCCTTGTGTAAACGATCACAGGTGCCGTAGATTTGCGCAAGCGCGACCGCCCGCTATAGCAGCGCTATGCGGGCGGAAGCGATCGTGCGAAGATGCGGTGTCTGTGGGCGTTTACGCTTTGTTGGCGAAGCGGGCTACCCTCCCACTCCCCTTCCAGCCCGCGGTGCGGACCATCCGGACTAGATCGTCGGCCACCTCCCACTTGTTGAGCGGGCTCACGAAATAGAGTCCGTCCACAAATGGGGCGATGGCGGTCACCAGCTCCCTGGTGAAATCGAGGGCCACCCGCCGCTGATCCTCCACTTTATCGTACTGCCGGAGTTTCTTGCGAATGTCCTCCGGGATGGAGATGCCCGGCACCTCATGATGGAGAAAGTCGGCATTGCGGGCGGAGATGATCGGAAAGATTCCCGGGAAGATGAGCAGATCGAGATGGGCGGTCTTCTCCATCATCTCTTCCACTTCATTGGCAGCGAAGAAGGGCTGAGTCATGACGAAATGGGCGCCGAGGGCCGCTTTGCGCTCCAGGCGCCGCAGCTGCACGTCGGGGTTTGCCGCCCGGTAGCTGAAGGCGACGCCGATGGAGAAATCGGTGCACTTCTTGATCTGGCGGCCCGCCATGTTATAGCCACGGTTGAAGCGATCGATCATCCTCACCAGGCCGAAGGAGCGCACGTCGAAGACGCCGCTCACCCCGGGCTGATCGCTCGAGGTGGCAGGGTCCCCGGTCACCGCCAGAATGGCATCGATTCCCAGTAGGTGAGCGCCCATGATGTGAGACTGCAATCCCAGGGCGTTGCGGTCCCGGCAGGTGAGATGGATAACCGTCTTGACTCCCACCTCTTCCTTAATCCGATGGGCCAGGGCCAGATTGTCGGCGCGGAGCACCGCGAGCGGACTTTCCCCCAGAGTGATGGCATCGGTGCCGCTCTCGGCGAGCACCCGAGCCCCGGCAATGACACCATCCACATCGAGGTGAGGCGGAGGATCGAGCTCCACCAGGATGGGCATCCGGTCCGGCCGGAGATCGGCAAGCAGCGCTCCTGCCCCCTGGCCGCGCTCCTCCCGAGTTCCGATTTCTCCATCCAGGCGGACGGCCTCGGCATGGGCTGCCGGCCGCTTGCCGACTCGGGGAAGCTTGCGGAACTCCTGGATATGGGTCGGGGTGGTGCCGCAGCATCCGCCCACCAGCCGGGCGCCAAGCTTGATCATTTCCCCGATCACCTGGGCCATGTATTCGGGCTGGGCCGGGTAGACCACCCGGTGGCCCACGATCTCAGGGAAGCCGGCATTGGGGAAAGCGGAGAACGGCACCTGACCTTTGAGCGGCGAGAGCTTCTCGATCGCGGTGAGCATCGATTTGACGCCCCGACCGCAGTTAGCCCCGATCACCGAGGCCCCTGCCTTGAGCGC
>JARRJE010000260.1:0-3763 GCA_037379765.1 Deltaproteobacteria bacterium | reverse complement strand
ATCCGACTTCGGTTGCGGGTGGTCGATGGCTCCAGGAGGTGAAACGACCTGTCAGGCAGGTAATGCGCCCAGGTAATGAGACAGATGCAGCAGAGAGACTTCTCTCTGACGGCGAGAGTTACAGGTTAAGCCTTTTTTCAGGCAACCTGCGATAGACTAAAATTTGTAGAAGAGGAGGCAGGCATGTACTGGAAATCGATAATGATACTTCTGGCGACGGTGTGCTTTTTCACCCAGCCTCTTTATGCGAAGGATACGCTCAGGGAGAAGGCCTTGCAGCTTTTTAAGCCGATTCCAACACAGCCGCCACTTTTGAAAGGCAACCCCGCCAATCTCGAAAAAATTGCGCTGGGAAAGATGCTCTATTTCGACCCCCGTCTATCCAAAAGTGCGCTGATCAGCTGCAACACTTGCCACAACCTGGGCCTGGCCGGGGCTGACTTTCAGGAAACGTCCACCGGGCATGGCTGGCAGCGGGGCCCACGCAATGCGCCGACCGTCCTGAATTCGGTTTTCAATGTGGCGCAGTTCTGGGACGGCCGGGCCAAGGACCTTGCCGAGCAGGCCAAAGGGCCGGTTCAGGCCAGTGTCGAAATGAACAATACCCCTGAAAACGTGATCAAGACGCTGAACAGCATGCCGGAGTATGTGCTCTTGTTCAAAAAGGCATTCCCTGCCGACGAGGCGCCCGTTACTTTCGACAATATGGCCAAGGCCATCGAGGTGTTCGAGGCAACCTTGCTCACCCCGCATTCCCCGTTTGACCGCTATCTGCAAGGAGAGGACAAGGCTATGGATTCCGCTGCCCGGAAAGGGCTGCAGGTTTTTATGGAAAAGGGCTGCGCCGATTGCCACAACGGCATCAACCTGGGAGGCGAGGATTATTTCAACTTCGGGGTTGTCAAGGCGCCGTCCGAGAAAATTATGGCAGGCGACAAGGGCCGTTATATGGTGACCAAGCTTGCCGATGATGAATATGTCTTCAAGGCCCCCTCTCTGCGCAACATTGAATTGACCCCGCCCTACTTCCATTCGGGCAAAATATGGTCGCTGCAGGAGGCGGTGGCGATCATGAGCTCGGTGCAGCTGGGGGCCATCTTGACGGATGGCGAGGTCGACTCGATCATGGCCTTTCTCAAGGCCACCACCGGCGAACAGCCGCAGATGGAATATCCGGTGCTGCCGAAGCCGACGGATCAGACTCCTCAACCGGTGCTCGATTAATCGGCGGAGGTGTGGAAGTGTCGTTTGCCTGATGAGGTGAGGTCCGGAAGGACTTTCATGAGGGTGATCGAGTAAACCAAGACTCTTGAGGACTCAAATCAGTTGGCAAGGCCCTCAATCTCCTTCCCGATTGCCCAATACCGTGTTCCGCAAGTGCCCTAATTTTTAAGTCCCGCCTCCCGAGTTCGCTTCCGCCGTTTCTTTACGCGGTACATCGATTCGTCGGCATTTTTAAGGAGCGAATCCATGGTCTTGCCGTCGTAAGGATAGACGCTGGTGCCGATGCTCGCCTTCATCGCGAGCTCTTCGCCTTCCAGGATGAGCGGCTGGCCGAGAGCGGCATCGATTTTCCGGGCGACGGTTTTGGCATCTTCTTTTTTGGAAATGTTCTGCAGGATCAGGACAAACTCGTCGCCGCCGATTCTGGCCACCGTATCCGAGGCGCGAGAGGAATCGATCAGTCTT
The DNA here is from genome assembly GCA_037379765.1 of Deltaproteobacteria bacterium. Taxonomy (GTDB): domain Bacteria; phylum Desulfobacterota; class Desulfobulbia; order Desulfobulbales; family UBA5123; genus JAJYKH01. The sequence goes on along the minus strand of JARRJE010000260.1, from coordinate 2,074 downwards.
TTGGCGACTTCCTGCAGCACGAGGTCCCCGGACTTGTGGCCCAAAGAGTCGTTGATTTCTTTGAAGTTGTCCAAATCGATGAACAAGAGGGCGAATTTTTTGTTCTGTCTGGCCCCCATGATGAGGGCCTGTTCCAGCCGGTCCTCGAACAGGTGGCGGTTGACCAGGCCGGTGAGTTGGTCGTAATGGGCAAGCTGGGTGATTCGCTCTTCCGCCCATTGCTGTTTGAGGGCCAGCGCATAGAGGGAGGCCAGCCGCTCGATGATGTGCAAATCACGATCGGTATAGTCGTGGTCTGAGTTGGCCAGGACGATTTGCCCCATCAGCTCGCTGCCGAGGAGGGCGGGGGCGGAAAGAAAACGCTTCAGAGGGAGGTGGGAGGCCACCTCCTTTTTCAGCTTGAGATCGGTGACCGGGTCATTGGTGAGCAGCGGTTTCTTGTTTCGAGAGACCCAGGTATACAGCTCGTTCAATTCGTATTGGAAGATCTGCTCCTGCAAGACCTGGTAACGAGCGGCCCCGCTTCGGCCCTCGGTGCCGGAGACCAGATAACCGGTTTTGTTGGGGTCGACGTAACCGACGAAGCCGGCCGGGCTGTCGGTCATTCGTTTGGCAATGCTGAGCAGCGCCTCGGAGATATCATGAACGGAATCAGCCGAGATGAGCATGCGGGAAAGTTTGGCAACCGCCTGGTTGAGCTCGGCCTCGAAAGCGAGGTTTTCCTCGTCCCGTTTGCGATCGGTCAGATCGTCATAGACGGTGACAAGTTCTCCCTGTGGGAGTTTGTAAATGCAATAGTTCCGGAAACGGCGGATTTCCCTGCCTTGATGATCGGCGACCGTGTGGTGCTCCGTGCGCCCGGTCCGCCAGACCCGCCGGCACACCTCAAGAACCCCGTGGTCCCAAAAATCAGGGAAAACTTCGGCGGCTTTCTTGCCGATGACCTCGCTCCTGGCGATCCCCTCGGTGCATTCGGCAGTCTGGTTCATGTCGACAAGGATAGGAGTGGTGCCTGATTCCCCTGCCATGCGGTAGACGGCGGCGCAACTGCTCATGTTGTTGAAAAGCTGCCGGTAGCATTGCTCGTTGCCCTGCAGGGTCTCTTCAATGATCGGCTCGGAGACATCTCCGACAATTGTGATGATCGAGCGGTAATCCTTATTTTTGATCGGGAGAAAGTGCAGATTGACCGGACGGCCGTTGAGAAGAACCGGATCCTGGAGCTTGGAGAGTTTGGAGCTCTGCTCGGCTTTGCGGACAGCGGAGCGCAGGCCGGCCTGCTGATCCGGATCAAAAAAATGAAAGAACTCCGCAGCAAGCAATTTTTCCTCGGGAGCTCCGAACAGAGTCGTTGCGGCATTGTTGGCGTAAATGATTCTGGCCTCATGGGTCAATTCCAGAATCCCCTCTTCCATGCTGTCGAGCAGATGGTCCAGGTTCTTTTTGAAAGTCAGCAACTCCCGGGTGACTTCCCTTTGGTAGATGTCTTCGATGCCGATGATTTTCTGGTTGGCCTTCTGCTTTCGCCCCCGCTGATCCGCCATCTTGAGAGCGGTATAAAGGTGAGAGGAGATTTTGCTGAAGGGGCCCTTGGCAATGCAGGCATCGGCCCCCATTTTCGAGAAGGGGATCTTCTCTTCGGCTGCGGTCGCCGATATCAGCACGATATAGACGTTGCTGAATTTGGGAATGCTGCGAATGATGCGGCACAGCTTATCGCCACCGATCCGGGGCATCACGAGATCGGTGAAGATGACGTCCGGCACGAGAGATTCGAGTTTTTCCAGGGCAGCCAGCCCGTTTGCGGCAACGAGCACTTGATGACCCGCTTTCTCCAGCAGATGGGTCATTTCCTGCAGGAACTCGGGATTATTGTCCACCAGCAGAATTTTTTTGTGATCTCCTGAAGTTGCCGCATCTTTTCGTGCTGTGGAAACGCTCATGGGATCTACCTTTTTTGGGATGGCCGGTGATTAAAAACTGAGAATTCCAACGAAAAATATAACTTTTCTTGTAAGTGCGCAATTATTAAAAAACAGTTATCCTTGATTTCTTACGTTTTTGTGCGGGGTAA
>JARRJE010000259.1:0-11932 GCA_037379765.1 Deltaproteobacteria bacterium | reverse complement strand
GGAAGCTGCTAAAGAATGGAAGAAAAGACTTGGGGATAGGTTTCCTGTTTATGGTGATGACGATTCAACCAAAGCGAAGACTTTCGGAAAAGCTGCTTCGGGGGCTGCTATAAAGGTAAACACAGGAAGTGCCTCCTGAAATTGTGAAAATTCATGAGTTAGCCGTCAAGGCAGTCCGTGATCATTTTGCATCTAGTCCTGAAGGCTGTTTTAGGTTGCTTGCGAAGGGAGAAATTCCTGATCAGCAAGCTGACCCACAGAATATTATTGGTTGGGAGACAAAAATATCTAATGGCCAGCAATGGGTAGATATCAAAATTGTATTAACCTCCCAGTTCCCTTACCGGCTACCAAGAATATACTTGGCGCAACCAACTCCACACCCTATTCCTCATCTTACACCCTCGCGAGAAAACCATATTTGTACCTATGAAAGACATTCAACATTTATTGATATTTCGAGACCGATAGAGCTAGTAATTGAGACAATAATAAAAGCAGCAAAGATAATAACTGATGGATTAAGCCAGGTTAACGTTAATGAATTCGACTTGGAGTTCCAACGATATTGGCTGCTTGGAAAAGATAAAAGATCTTGTTTGTCACTTCTCGTTCCGAGATCAGAAGCTAAACAGGTCGATTTTATAACTTTTGAACCACCCATTGGGGGATTCTCAACTCTGGTTTCTGGGGACTCCCCTAATGATGGCGCAAAGTGGTTAGAAAACCTTAACCGTAAAATAACGAATGTAGTAAAAGGTATTTTCCTCCCGTTAACCAAACCTTTACGGCCGCCGTTTCCAAACAAGAACCACGAAATATACAAGTGTTTTAAATCATCACTTTCCCCCACCAATTTCAGTAAGTTAAATAATTTTATACGTTCAACGACCAAAAGTGTTCTCCCTGTCATTTTTTATTTTACAAAACGATTTGCAAGGGTTTCAAGAACAGAAATATCCCTGCAAACATCCAAATGTTATCTTGCTTTGGTAATTATGAGATCCAAAAAGCAAATGCAACTCGTGTCGATAGCACTCGCCTACAATCTAGAGTAGGCAATGAGAACAATCTCCTCAGAGACAAAGAAGTATTAATTATTGGATGTGGGGCAATAGGCAGTCGGATTGCACTTAATTTGGCATTGAACGGAATTGAAAATATATCGCTAATGGACCATGATTGTTTTTCGATTGAGAATATAACTAGGCATATCTGCGACATAAATTATGTCGGATGGAATAAAGCAAAAGCGGTTGAAAGACACCTGAAAATAAGGGTTCCGCACATAAATGTTATTCCTTACGAAACTGATGCGATGGAAACAATGAACAGCACACCAGATATCCTCAAAAACAACCATATTGTTATTTCGGCTACGGGCGACAAAACATTCAATCTTATGCTAAATGAAAGTCGAATCTCGCCAGCTACTCTCTACTCCTGGACCGAATTGTTTGGATATGCCTCGCACGCCATTTTGACCCTCACAAATTCAGGTGGTTGTCTCAACTGTAAGCTTGATCAAAAACTTAAGTTCAAATTTGAGTGTATTGTTTCTCCTCCAGAAGAGCTATTGCGGCATGAAATTGGGTGCGGATCAGTATACTTACCTTTTAGCTCCATTGATTCTAATACTGCAGCAGATTATGCAAGTCGTCTAGCTTTGTCCTATCTGCGAGGCTTAATCACTAAATCAACAATTTGGACATTTTACGGGGATTTAAATGAAGCAGTAAGACAAGGCTTAGATTTATCGGCACCACCAGAGAACAACTTCAAACTTGTTAAATCTATCATGTCAAGGAAGCTTGGATGTAGAATATGTAAGGAGCTTGAATAGTGCTATATAGTTTCCGCAATAATTTTACAGTTCTTTTTGTGCCAGATGCTATAAGGATTTTCCAAAAGTATAAACAAGTCTTTGATAATCAAGATGAAGGGGGAGGTTATTTGTTTGGTAAATTATTTGGAAATCAATTGGTAATTGAGATTGCTTCGGAACCACAGCCAGAGGACATAAGGGGGAGGTATTTTTTCGAACGCAACAGAAAAGCTGGGCAGAGAATTCTTTCTAATTTGTGGAATCAGAGTCAGGGAGAAATTTTTCTTGCTGGTGAATGGCATACTCATCCAGAGACAAATCTCACTACCCTTTGGGGTTTATGCTCTTAGTAATTGTTGGCAATGGTTCGACTTCTGATATTTGGGTTGGTGCAAGGACAAAATTCAGGTTACGCGAGTTGGATCTTATTGGTTGTCAGCTCTGGCGAACACTTTGAATTGAAGAAAAAGGTGTAACCTTTTTGGCTTTTGTTAAAAAATATCAGCTTGCAACAAAGTCGACTTTCCGAAATCACAAGTAAATGGAACACCGAACCAGCGCATTAACACAGACGGGAAGAACGTTGGCGACGCTAACGCGGCTAATTTTGGTCGCCCGCTGGTTATGCAAAACGATAAGCGTGACCGCTCGCTTCGCTCACAAACGGTCACGCTTATCGGCGCCGGATGCTATCGCCATTGGCCATGAAGGTGGAAGCGCTTCGCGCTCCACCTATCAAGGCCAATGGAGCCGACTGCGATTCTCAGCGTCGGCCGAAAATTGAATAGGTCTGGATTTCGATTTTCAAGACTATAGTTCAATCGATTCCGCTGAACAATTCGAAGATGCCATATTCAAATCTGGCTGGCATGAATACAACGCATAACAAAGCGATCAACTCGGACGCTTGACCGCGTCGCACCTTCGCTACCGCTCAGGCCCGCCATTGTCAAGCGACAGTTATCGCAACGTTACATGAATGGGGTCAGGCTTGACATATTGATTTTTGGTTGATATGAAAAGGCATGGCTCGAAAACCTCGCATCCATTACCCTGGCGCAGTGTACCACGTCATCCTGCGTGGCAACGGCGGGCAGAACATCTTTTTCTCCAGGGCCGACCGGACGCGCCTTTATTTCCTCCTCCAGGAAGGCGTGAGTAAATACGGGCACCGTATTCATGCCTTTTGTCTGATGACCAATCATGTGCATCTGGCAATCCAGGTGGGCGAAGTGCCGTTGTCCCGGATCATGCAGAATATTGGTTTCCGTTATACAGCCTATTTAAACCGGCGGAAAAACAGAACGGGGCATGTTTTTCAGGGCCGATATAAGGCGTTGTTGATCGATGCCGACAGTTATCTGCTGGAGCTAGTGCGCTATATCCATTGTAACCCAGTCCGTGCACGGCTTGTTCAATCTCCCGACCAATATTCATGGAGCAGTCACCGGGCTTACCAGGGGCGGGAAGCCATCTCCTGGCTGACCACGGAATGGGTGTTGTCTCAATTTGCTGCCCGGGAGAAGAAAGCGAGGGCTCTGTACTCTGCTTTTATCGATGACGGTGCTCAAGAAGAACACCGGGCTGAGTTTCACAGGGGATTATTTGACGGTCGCATCCTCGGTGATGACCGCTTCAGTGAAAAATCCCTTGCCAAGTCGGAAGAGAGATTTCGGCACTGTTTTTCTGTAGAGCAGCTTGTGGCTGCGGTAAGTGAAGGATATGGCATCAAGCCGGAAATGCTTGCCGAACCAGGCAAAAGGCAACCGGCGGCAATTGCCCGGGCGGTTGCTGCATATCTGGCTCGGGATGCGGAAAATCTCACCCTGACGGAGTTGAGTAATTACGTGCGGAGGGATTTAGCCGCCCTGAGCCGGGCAGCCGAAAGGCTCCGCACCCGCGCAAAATCGGACACCGGTTTGGCGAAAAAGATAGAGTCAGTTCGTAAACGACTCGAATAAAAATATCAAAATGTCAAGCCCGACCCCAGTTCCTCACGACCCCAGTTCCTCACAGTGACTATCCAAAAACCTAATTGCATAAGACCAACTCCATGAGCCCACCTCGCGGTCAGTTGATCGAACTTATTGAGCAGGGGGACATCCCCGCGGAAAAGGTCGGCGAAGCTCTCGAGGTCGCTCGGATTTTTCCGGACGGAAGAGCATGGCGTACCTTCATCGATCATCTGCTCTTGTGGCTCGGCGGTTTGTCCCTTGCCTTCGCGGCCGTGTTCTTTATTGCCTATAACTGGTACGATCTCGGGCGCTTTGCCAAATTCGGCATGGTAGAGGGCCTGCTGGTCCTGGCCATAGTCGTTTACTGCAGGCTGGACGAGCGCTCCGTCGCCGGCAAGATGGCGCTTCTTGCCGCCACCATCTTCCTCGGCGTTTTGCTGGGCTTGTATGGCCAGACCTACCAGACCGGCGCCGACACCTGGCAGCTCTTTTTCACCTGGGCGCTGCTGATGCTGCCCTGGACCGTAATGGGTCGTTTCCCAACTCTCTGGATAGTCTGGGCGGCATTGGTCAACACCGCCATTATCCTGTACTACGAGACCTTCCGGGGGATTTTCTGGTTTGTGTCCGGTTCGGAATCCGGCATGCTGTGGCTGACCTTTTTCTTCAATACCCTTCTGCTTGCCGCCTGGGAGCTATTGACCGGAACCTGGCAGTGGCTGGCCGAACGCTGGGCCTTGCGTTTGCTGGCGACCGGCGGCGGCGTGCCCATGACCTGGCTGGTGTTGAATGCCATTTTCGATAAGCATGCAGGCGGCCTGTTGCCGGCCCTGGCCTGGGCACTCTGGCTTGCCTCCATGTATCTCATCTATCGCAGGGCTAAACCTGATCTTTTCATGTTGGCTGGCTGCTGTCTTTCCGGCATCACCGTGGTCGTATGTTTTCTGGCGAAACATCTGCTGGTGCATGAAAACTCGGGCGCTTTTCTCCTGCTTTCGATGGTGGTCGTCGGCATGGGGGCGGCAGCTGCCTTCTGGCTCAAAAATGTCCATCGGGAGCTGCAGGCATGAACCGGGAAATCGAGCAGGTGCGGGCGAGGCTGCTGCAGGCCGGCTTGATCGAGACCGGGCCATCCGAGCCGGGAGAGCTGGAGTCGCCCTGGTATGTCAAGGTGCTGCTGGCTTTTTCTGGTTGGCTCGCCGCGCAGCCCTTATCGTCGGCGCGCTGATGATCGGCGGGGCGTTTATCATTTTACGCGGACCCAAAAACGAGTTCGTCGAGCATTTGGCCCTGGCCTTGAGCCTTGCTGGGCAGGCCCTGGTCGTCTTCGCCATCTTCCGGGTTGCGGACCACAACCCCAAAAATGCCTGGTTGCTGGTGGTTGCGCTGGAGACCCCTCTTGCCGTCATCATGCCCAATTTCGTGCATCGCGTCTTTTCTTCCTTTGCGGCGGTTTTCGCCTTTAACATGATTCTGCTTTTATGGGGATATCCCTTTCTGGCCGGCCCTGTCGTCCTGCTGCTGTCCGGCTGGTGCTGGCTTAACGAATTCCGCTATCCGGCCCTGATGGGAGGCGTCCGGGCCATCGGCTTCGGCCTGGTGCTGGCTCTTGTTCTGCTGAAAGGATCAGCGCTGTTCAGTTATCGGTTGGGCTGGCAGGCGGCCTCGAAGCCGCAGGAGTTGTGGCTCAGGCCCTGGGTCGGCGAGGCGCTCAGCGGGGCCGTGGCACTGTATGTAGTCTGGCGTTTATTGCAGCGTTATGGTCGGAAGCCTGCCGATAAAATTTCGATGGTGGCCCTTTCCGGCGCCTTCCTCTTGGGCCTCGCGTCCTGCGAGGTCCGTGGCCTCACCGCGGGGCTGACGATTTTGCTGCTCGGTTTCGCCGGCGCCAATCGTGTGCTCACGGGTCTGGGTATCGTTGCGCTGCTGTTCTTTATCTCTTCCTACTACTACCTGCTTTCCTCCACTCTGCTGGTCAAGTCCGCCAGCCTGCTGCTCGTCGGACTGGCTTTACTTATTTTACGCTGGCTGCTGCGGTTTGTTCCGGTGCAACAGGAGGTGGAGCATGTCTAAAAAAATCGCTCTTGTTGCGCTTGTGGTCATCCTCGTACTGGTGAACTGGTTTATTGCCGGCAAGGAAAAGCAATTGGCCGAAGGCAGGGTCGTCTATCTTGAGCTTGCCCCCGTGGACCCGCGTTCGCTCATGCAGGGCGACTACCTGGCGCTGCGCTTTAAGGTGGCCAACGAAGTGTACAAGGCCCTACCCAAGACGGAGGACCGCAGACGCTGGGGCCATGACGTGGCCGCCTCGGACGGTTACGCGGTGGTGAGCCTGGACGGACGGCAGGTCGGAACCTTCCGGGGCCTGTATGATAAGCAGGCCTTGGCCGCAAACGATATTCTGATGCGTTACCGTGTTCGTAACGGTGCAGTGAAATTTGCCACCAATGCCTATTTCTTTCAGGAAGGTCATGGCAAATATTATCAGACGGCACGGTACGGACAATTTCGAGTGGACGATAAGGGAGAATTATTGTTGGTGGCAATGTATGATAAAGATCTGAATAAACTGGAGCCAAACGAATAAAGATCGAGAAGATTTTGTCCTGCGGATGGGCGAAACCGCCTTGGCCGGCAACAACCCTTATTTAAGGACCTTCTGGACCCAGTCATCGAGAGTGACAATGCGGCAGGGAAAGGGGCGGTGGTCTCCTCATACTGAGCATTTGACTTTTAGTACGCAATGACGTACGCTATTTTCCACCCTAACACGCACCCCTTCCTTCAAGAGTCAGCCATGAAAACCCTACCCGTCAGCAAGGCCCGCGAGAAGCTGTACCGCCTGGTCGACGAGACCGCCGAGTCCCACGAGCCGGTGGTTCTGACCGGCAAGCGCCACAATGCCGTACTCTTGTCAGAGGATGATTGGCGGGCGGTCCAGGAGACGCTTTATCTCGTCTCCACGCCCGGCATGCGCGAATCGATCCGCGAGGGGCTGGCCGCCCCTTTGGAAGAATGCAGGGAAGAGCTTGACTGGTGAGCTGGCGCCTGGTTTTTACCAAACAGGCGCAGAAAGATGCCGCCAAGCTCAAGGCCGCCGGCCTCAAGCCGAATGCCGAAGCCCTTCTTGAAATCCTCCGTGAGGACCCCTTCCGGAACCCTCCCTCCTTCGAAAAGCTGGTCGGCGACCTTGCCGGCGCCTTCTCCCGGCGCATCAACATCCATCACCGCCTGGTCTACCAAATCTATCCCGACGAGCGGACAGTCAAGATCATCCGCCTCTGGACGCATTATGAATAGATCCCCTCATCAAGGTAGATTTCCATGATCCTCCGTGTGACCCAGAAACTTGCCAAGAAGATCAAAGTAGCGCCAAAAGTCACCCTCCCCCGCGATTCGAATCCCTTTGCCGACTGGGCTGCTCACCTGTTCACTGCCGACCGGACGCAGTACATCCTCCTGACCAACTCCGCCTCCCTCTACTCGGTCATCTTTTACGGCCGCGGCATTAGCGAGTCGGATATCTTCATCGACCGTGTCCTTTCCGCGCTTCGCGACTTCATGGTCGATGCGGGGCATGGCCCTGTTTTCGAGCGCTGCATTGTTCCGGCAGCCTCGGAGATCCTCCTTTGCAAGACAGGTGACCGGAGCCTCCTCGGTTCGATGAATGACCATATTCATTGCGCCAAAGCCCACCTCCTCTGCGAATCACCTTTCGAAGCCGGGCACAAACTCAACAGCACTCCGATGGGAGCCATCGGCTACCGCTTTCCGAATGACATGCTGGTGGAACAGGCCGGCATGTCCGAGCTGGCGAAGAACACCGGCGCCAAGATCATTCCCTTTCGGCGCAAATGAATCTCCGAGTGGAGAGCATCGCAGACGCGGTGTATAAGAAGTGAATCAGGCGCAGCCCGAAATTTTTTGCGGCCCCGAAAAAAGCAAATTCTTATCATCTCACCTTGATTCCGGGAGTCTTTTATGAATTATCCCGTCTGGTACCTCCCCGCCATCGGCGGTCCGACCCTGATTGCCATCATCGCCGTAACCCATGTCTTTGTCAGCCAGTTCGCCGTCGGGGGAGGGCTTTACCTTGTATTGGCCGAACGAAAGGGCCTTCGGGAAAAGAGCCCGGCCATTCTTGATTTCACCAAAAATTTTGCGAAATTCTTTGTGCTCTTGACCCTCGTTTACGGAAGTCTCACCGGGGTCGGCATCTGGTTCGTCATCGGCCTGGTCAATCCCTCGGCCACCTCGCTTTTGATCCACAATTTCGTCTTTGCCTGGGCCACCGAATGGGTGGTGTTCTTTCTCGAAATTCTTTCGATCACCATCTATTTCTATACCTTCGGGCGGATGGATGATCGAACCCACCAGAGCCATTCCCACCGGATACTGGTATCTGGCAAGCGCCCCGCCTTACGCCCGGAAACTGGTCGAAGGGCAGATGGCAACCATTACCGCGGCCCTGCATTACGGGGCCTATGCCGTCATCGGCCTTTCGACCCTGACCCTGGTCTTTGCTCTGCTCAAGCCCGCCTGGCACAACAAAGCCGTTGGATTCGTCCTGCTGGCTAGCGCCTTCATGGTCGTTGGCTCCTTCGAATGGACCCGGGAAAACGCCCGCAGGCCATTTGTGGTCGGCGGGGGGCAGGGGGTGCTCTTCTCCGACAGCATTTATCCGGAAACGATGGCCAAGATCCAAAAGGAGGGGTTCCTCCCTGCGGCCCGCTGGTCGCGAATCAAGCAGGTGGATCAAAACAATTTTCTGGCCGCAGGGCAGGAATTGTTCAAATTCCAGTGCTATTCCTGTCATACGGTGGGAGGTTGGAACAACGACATCGTTTCCCGCACCCGCGGGATGACCTTCAAGGTCCTTGAAGGCTTTATTGAACGGATCCACCAGGTTGGATCCTTCATGCCGCCCTTTGCCGGGACCGATCTGGAGGCCAAGGCGCTGGCGGCCTGGATCGTCAAGGACCTGCATGGGGGGAAGATTCCTCCGATCGAAAGCCTGCTGGCGGAGGAGAAAACCGGAAGCGAACCAGCGGCCGCCGCAACGCCCTCGGGCAAGGAGGTGTTTGAGGAACATTGTTCCTTCTGCCATCAGTTGGGCCCGGGCCCCAACCCGATTGCCGCCAGGGTCGCCGGGTGGAGCCGCAGCCGTATACGCAAGGCCCTCGACCACCTACCGGAACTCAAGTCTGCCATGCCGGCATTTACCGGTTCGGCGCGGGAAAAAGATGCACTGGCCGATTTTCTGGCCAGCCTGAACCAGGGAGGTGAAAAATGAGTGTGCCGATTCCATCCCCCGATGCCATTCAGGTCCCTTGGGGTTACTTCGAGGCCCTGCTGATGCTTGTTTTCCCCATTCACCTGTTGTTCATGAATTCGGTGCTCGGGTCGACCGGGATCGCCCTCTATGCTTATTGGCAAAAGGGAGAAACGCCCCGGCGTCTCGCCCATGAACTTGGCAAGATCCTGCCCATCCTGTTGGCCTTCACCATCAACTTCGGCATTGCCGCGCTTCTTTTTCTTCAGGTGCTCTACGGGCAATTCTTCTACACCAGCTCCATCGTCATGGGAGTTTTCTGGCTGAGCGTCATTCTGCTCGTCATGATTGCCTATTACGCTCTTTACATTTTCGATTTCCGGTTCCCCCACCTTGGGGGAAAGGGGCTCTGGTATCTCGGCCTGGCTCTGGTTCTTTTTTTGATCGTTCCCTTTTTGTTCACCAACAACATGTCGTTGATGCTTCGGCCGGAGTTCTGGTCCGCCTATTTTTCCGACCCGAGCGGCACTTCCCTGAATTTGCAGGATCCCACCTTGATCCCGCGATACCTCCACATGATGGTGGGAGGATTGGCCGTCGGGGGCTTGTTCGTCGCCGTCTATGGAAGGTATCTCGAGCGCAGGGACCCCGAGCCGGGCCGGTTGGCCGCCAAGCTGGGAATGCAGCTGTTCGCATTCCTGACCCTGTTTCAGATGGTCGACGGGATGGTCTTTCTGGTGACGCTGCCAGGGGAGGTCAGGAACCAGTTTTTCGGGGGAAACATCCCGGCTACCGCCATCTTGCTGGGGGCCTTCCTGCTGGCTCTGCTGGTCCTGGTCAACGGATTTCTCGGCAAAGTCCTTTCAACCGTCATTCTGGCGGTGCCTCTGGTCTTCCTGATGACCTTTGTTCGCGCCTATCTGCGGGAAGGATTCCTGCAGCCTTTTTTTCATCCGGCCACCTTGAAGGTCATGGGCCAATATTCGCCGTTATTTCTATTCATCGGGGCTCTGGGGGTTGGGCTTCCGGTTGCCGTCTGGCTGCTTCGAAAAGCCGTCCGCTTGTCCTAGGCAGGCTGTTTCCCGGGGGACGGGAGACCCAAAGAATCGAGTCAAGTCTGCCGCCTTTGGCTATTAAGACTCGCCTGTTTTCGCCACCAGACATTCACCTCCGACGACCGGATCCCGAAACGCCTTGCGTTTCCCTCATAGAAATTTTCCAGCTCATCGAGCACCAGCCGCAAGAAGAGCTGCCTCCCAAAAAACCCGCCGCCGGCATCTGGCCGCCTCCTCGATTTTGTCGGCCTCGCAAAAAGCGCTCCGCCGACGGGCCGTGTTGTGTAACTCATTGTTTTCTCGTTTCCGACCGTCGAGATCCAGTGGTTTTTGCGAGACTGTCCATCTTCGTGCGATACTGAATCAGCTTCGGGTCATCATCGCGGCCGCTTTCATCCCCTAAAAGGTCTGCCTGCGCGAGCCGCGCCGGCACTGCCCACCGCTGCCCGGCAAGGAGGCGGATGAAGACCAAGGTCATCAACCTCTGGCAGAAGCTGCTTTCGACCTACTGGTTCGTCCCCTCGCTCATGGCAGCGGGATCGGTTCTTCTCGCCCTGGCCATGGTTGTGATCGACCAGCAGTTCGGCGCGCAGCTGCTTGGCTCCCTCCACTGGTTCTATATGAGCGAGGCGGACGGCGTCCGGAAGCTGCTCTCGACCGTGGCCGGCTCCATGATCACCGTCACCGGCGTCGTCTTCTCCGTCACGGTGGTCGCTTTCTCCCTCGCCTCCCAGCAGTTCGGCCCCCGCCTCCTTTCCAATTTCATGCGGGACCGCGGCAACCAGCTGGTGTTCGGCACCATCATCGCCACCTATATCTATTGCCTCCTCCTTCTGCGTTCGGTCGGCGCCGGGGGCTTTGTTCCCCATTTTTCGGAGGTCGTCGGCCTGCTCCTGGCCCTGGCCAGCCTGGGGGCCCTCATCTATTTCATCCACCACACCGCCGACTCGATCCAGGCCGTCAAGATCATCAATCGGGTGAGCGATGAGTTGGACCAGGCCGTCGGCCGGCTGTTTCCTCCGGAGGACGTCCCCCTGCCGGCCGACCTTCCCGGGAGTATTCCCGATTTCGCTTTGAAAGGCATCCAGGTCCGGACCCCGCGAAAAGGATATCTGCAGGCCATCGCACTGGAGGATCTGGTGGAGCTCGCTGTCCAGGCGGAGGCCGTGGTGCGGGTGGAACGAAGGCCGGGCCATTTCATCGTGCCCGGGGCAATCTTGGCCTCGGTATGGCCCTGGCAGCAGGCAAACGGGGAGAGCCTCGAAAGACGGCTGCATCGCTGCTTCATCATCGGCCGGCAGCGGACCCCGGAACAGAATGTGGAATTCCTCCTGGACGAGCTGGTGGAGATGGCCGTGCGCGCCCTGTCTCCCGGCATCAACGACCCGTTCACCGCCATGGCCTGCATCGATCACCTGAGCGCCGCCCTCGGCAGGATTGCCGGCCGCGGGCTGCCGGCCGCTTACCACTTCGACGACCGCAAGCGGCTGCGGGTGATCACCTGGCCCACCACCTTTGCAGACCTGGTAACGGCCGCCTTCGATCAGATCAGGCAGAATGCCGGCCGGCATGCTGCGGTGCACATCCGGCTGCTCGAAGCCCTCGCCCGGGTGGTCGTCCTGTGTACCAAAGAGGAGCAGTATGAACCATTGCTCGGCCAGGCTCGGCTCATCCTGGCCGCGGCGCTGCGGGAGGGGGCCGCTGCGGCGGACCGGCAGGATGTGGAGGCACGATTCCAGGCGCTGGCGGACCGGACGAAACGCCGCTTCGGGGTCGAACTCGCCGCGGCCGGATGAGCGCGGCCATCCTTCCCCGGCCTCCGCAG
>JARRJE010000258.1:0-6104 GCA_037379765.1 Deltaproteobacteria bacterium | reverse complement strand
GAAGCGGCGGGAATCACAGGTTTGATTTGGGCCGATTTCAGATCCTTGCGGGAGGACTTCTGGTCCCCCCCTTGCTTTCCGGTCACGACGTTTGCCGATGAATCGAGGACGGTGACCAGCAGCCCCTGGGGGACGGTTTTGATATTGTATTTGAAAGGAGTAACCAGCCCCGAGTCGAAGACCACCCGCAGACCGGAGCCCCGGTGGGCCATCCGCACCCGGGCCAAGGCTTTGCCCACCCGCAGAGACTTGCTATTGTCAGTCATGTGCAGATGAGGGATGTCGATATAAAGGCGGTCGGGCCGCCCCGATCTTCGAGGCAATTCCGCTTTGTGGTATTTGGTGATCGGTTTACCTGTCTTGAGCAGGACGCGTGTTGCAGACGGATCGGCAGTCACCACTACGTCGGCGAGATGTAAAACCTTGCTTGGCGGGCCCTTCGGAGACCGGGTCATCTCCTTGACGTCCGCCGGTTTGGTCGAGGTTTTCCGGGTCTGAAGACCAGTGAATTTCACCATGATGGCGTTTTTATCACGGTCAACGGTATAGGGCTGGTCTTTCGCCAATGCGATTTCAATCCGAGTGATGGAAGGTTTCTGCTCATCGAGCATCTGGCCGGTAATTGCGTCCACCGGACCTTTATGGACTTCCATGGGCAGGCCTACGGATTTGCCAAGGGTGGCATCGGCGATATCCACGACGACGCGCAAGGGATTGAACAACTTATACGTGGTGTAGGTCGGCGACGCATCGCTCCGGATCGTAACCAGGAAGGCTCCAGAGGTTTCCCGACACTGGATACCGGTAATCCGGTCCTGCTGTTTCTTTGGTGTTTGCGTTTCGACTGCGTGACCTGCGCTCACCAAGCCGAACAGGACGATTCCCGAAAAAAGTATCACCGCCCGTAGACGAATTTTCAGGGTCATCTTATTTCTCCCCCTCTTTCCTCAAGACCATCTCCACCGTACGGGTTCGTTTTTCACCGGTGGTTGTGAGCATTTTTTGTTCAATAACAACTTCGTTGGGGATGATTTCCGAAACAACCCCCGAACGGCCTATTTTGCTGCCTTTCGTGATGATGTAGCCTTTGCCCGTCGAGTCCTGTACCATCGCCAAGGGCTTGCTCTCGGTAAAAACGATGGAAACTAGAGTCAGCTGGCCCGGTTCAAAGCGGCGCATACCCGTAAGCTCTTTCTCATCGACCGGGGCCTCGATCAGTTTCTCGGGAATGAACGGCACGAAGGGATCAGACCGTCCCTCGCGCTGGTAAACAAACCCTTTATCGCCCTCAATCCAGGACAGAAGAGGATCTTTTGTATCTTCGCCTGGGCTCACTGCCGCTGCCTGAAGGGATGGAGAGCTGAAAACGCACAGGACAATCACTAAGCAGCAAACCAGAACAATGCGCCAGCAGAGAGAAGTTAAAGATGTCATCATGACGAGCTCTTTTTATCTCTTCTTTTTCTTCTTTTTCTTATCTTTATTAGCTTTCGGCTCGATGAATCTGTAGGTCACCAAGTTCAAGCTCGTTTTGAGCTGCATCTCTCCCGCAACTTTGGCAGGGGATGCCATGGAGACGTTGGAAACCGATACGATCCGAGGCATCTTGCTGAGTTGGTAAAGAAAGTAGCCTATCTTGTGATAAGAGCCTTTTACTTGAATATCCACCGGGATTTCGGCATAGAAATTTTTAGGCTTTTCTTTTTGTGGCTTGAATGTAAGCACCTCCAGCCCTGATGATGTGGCCAGACTGGAAATATTAGTGAGAAGCGACGGAATTTCTTTCTGCTCCGGGAGTAAGACGGCGGCGATTTTGAATCTTTTTTCGGTTTCGGCCATCTGGGCGCGATGTTTATCCAACTTGCGAGCAGTTACCTGCAGCTTGGCGATTTCAGCTTCCAGGCGGTGCTTCTTTCCTTCCAGCGCTGAAATCTTTTCTTGTTTGGGCGAATAGACAAAAAAGTAAAAAAGAGCGAGGGGCAGCACCAGTGCTACGATCACGATCGCTGCCTTTTGTTTGTTGTCAAGACGAGCGATCTTCTGATCCACGAAGGTATCAAAAGCGCTTTTGATTTCTAAGAATTTCATGGATCCAGCACCCTCAGCCTGCCGGATGCTTGGGAGCAGCCGGCTGAGTAACCTTGATTGCCAAGGAAAAGGACTTCAGATTATTGCCGGCTATAACCTTCTGAGAAGAATTGGCTAAATCGGCATCGGCAAAATAGGGTGAGCTTGTCAAATCGGTCATATATTGGGCAATGGTCGCATTGTCCAGCGCCACCCCGGAGATCACCAGCGTTCCTGATGAATACTTGAGAGAATTGAGCCCTTCCGCTCAGGCAAATCAGGAAAAAGCAGCGGCTGCTGAAAGAAGTGTACGTTTTCGGATTGCTGCTGATCTGCTGCTGGAGATCCTTGACTTGCCATCCGAGATTCATGCCGAACAGGGTCAGGCTGGCGGCGAGCACGATCAGCAGCAATCCGAAAACGTACACTTCTTTCAGCAGCCGCTGCTTTTTCCTGATTTGCCTGAGCGGAAGGAGATTGATGCGGATCATGGTAATCTCTTTAGGCCCGTACAGTTACAGTTCGACCGGTCTGGAGGCCAGACCGGTGGCCAAAGCCATTTCCGGTGCAATATAAGCAAGATAGGACGGGTCCACCTTGGACTCATCCACTTTCAACTTGGAAAAGGGGTTGAAAATCTCCACAGGCAGCTCGAGCTCATTCGCCAGGTACTGATCAAGCCCCTGGATTCTGGCGCCGCCGCCGCTTAACACCAGCTTTTCCAACTCTTCATCGGGATAATTGGAATAATAGAAATCAAGGGCTTTTTTGATCTCGCCGAGCCACTGGAGGCAAATATCGGCAAAGATTTCCGCCAACTCTTCTTCCCTGTCGTCAGCCGTGCGTTTGCCGATTTTCAATTCTTCAGCTTTTTCGACCCCCAAGAAAAGGCGATTCTGGATCTGTTCAGTCAACTGCCGGCTGCCAACCGCAACATCTCGGGCAAAGACGGAAGCCCCCCGAGAGATGATGTTGATATTCATCTTGGAGGCGCCGATATCAATAAGAGCGACATTTTCTTCAAGGCCGAAGTTCGCGCCGTAAGAGTTCTCTAGGGCGAAGGCATCGACATCGACCAAGGCGGGTTTCAGCCCGAGACCCCGGAGCATTTCGAGATACCCGTCTACGACTTCCTTTTTAGCCGCCACCAGCATGACATCTGTCCGTTCTTCTTCCTCCTCGTTGTTGGTATGGAGGTCCTGGAAATCAAGATAGACGTCATCAATATCGAAGGGAATGTATTGCTCCGCCTCGGCTTGGATGTGATTGGCCATCTCTTCCTCGGACATTACCGCCAAGTTGATTTTTTTGACGATAACCGAGTAGCCGGAGATGGAGATTCCTACCTCCTTCTGCTTGATTTTGAGATTTTTCAAAAGAGAGGCGATGATAGTCGATACTGCCTCAGGATCTTGCAGGGCCCCGTCCTCCACTGCCCCTTCCGGCAATTTTGCCGAGCCGAGGCTTTGCAACCGATAGCCTTTACCAGTAGCAGACAGTTCGCAGATCTTCACTGCATGGGAGCCGATATCGAGGCCGATGCAGAGCTTCGCCTTTTGGGCAAAGGGTGAGAGAAGAGTTGCGATATCCGGCAGTGCGATACCCATGGTATACGGTCCTAAATGGTCAGGTTCCTATTGCTGGCAAGGGTCAAATTACTTTTCGTCATCTCCGACCAATTCATTAATCATGGAGTCGAAAAACCCCTGATTTTGCGATTTTTGTGCATTTAAGACACAAAGACAAAGCTTGTCAAGCATAAATCTTGAATATTCCACCAAAAAATGCCAGTAAGTCGAATTAGTGCAGGACAATTATTTAATACTTTTTCAAAAAAAGTCTTCAATCCATGAAACCATATTTGGTATGAAGTTATCATTTGATCATACTACAGCATGTAGTTTTTGATTGAATCAATGACTTGTCAGGCGAATGTTTGTTGTTCCGCACTATTTTTTTAAAAAATTTAGAAGCTTGGTTACTGGAAGTGGAAAAATTAAAACTGTATCGTTTATCTTGTGTATGGTCCATTGGTAACTACTCTATCTTGTAGTTCTTTCGTCACTGAGACCCGGCAAAGTTGAGCTATCACTTAAAAAAATTTTTAGGAAGGAAGTTTTCTCCAAAGAACGCAATACGCACACGCTCCGCGAATAATTTTTTTCTCGAATTAGATGAAGGCCATTGTTCATCGCCCTGGAACCCCTATCATTGTGGGAAGCAATCATCCTTGTATTTTCCCCTGATTTGGATTACAACATCCCCGATGTCCGGCCGGCACGGCGCCTAATGTGGGCTTTCGGCCTCAATTGCATTTTCTATGTTGCAAAAGGAGTACCAACTCTTGGCTTCAGGAAACGGGAATCTCCGCCAGAAATCTGTTTTGCGCGAGTATGTGGAAGCAATTCTCATTGCCGTCCTGCTCGCTCTCTTTATCCGCACATTTATTGTTCAGGCATTCAAAATCCCTTCGGGTTCCATGATTCCGACCCTACTTGTTGGCGATCACATTCTGGTCAACAAGTTTATCTACGGAATCAAGAATCCCTTTACTGACAATACATGGATCCCGATCTCCAATCCGAAGCGCAAGGACGTCATCGTCTTCGAATACCCGGTCAATCCTTCTCAGGATTTCATCAAAAGAGTTATCGGCGTGGGAGGCGACCGGATTCAGATCATCAATAAAAAGGTCTACGTCAACGGCAAACCGATGGAAGTGCCTAATGCGATATTTCTCGATAAGCGGATCATTCCCGGCAACCTTCAGCCTCGGGATAATTACGGGCCGGTAGTCGTGCCGAAAAATTCTCTATTCGTCATGGGAGATAATCGGGACAACAGTGACGACAGCCGGTTTTGGGGCTTCGTCAATCTGAAGGAAGTCAAAGGAAAAGCCTTCATGATATATTGGTCTTGGGATAGCGACAATTTTTCCGTGCGCTGGAACCGGATCGGCAAGTTGATTCACTAGGAAAGACTTTCCCAGGAGCACTCACACCAGCATAACGCATGAAAGCCGCACACCGTTTCGCCCACCGGCACCTCCTGAGTATGGGGGAACTTTCTCCTGAGGACATCGGCTTAATCCTGCAAGTCGCCGAATCCTTTAAGGAGATCTCCACCCGCGCCATCAAGAAAGTCCCCACCCTTCGAGGCAAGACTGTCGTCAATCTCTTTTTCGAGCCGAGCACCCGCACCAGGCTTTCCTTTGAGATTGCCGCCAAGCGGATGAGCGCTGATACTTACAACATCTCCGCTTCGAGCAGCAGCACAGTCAAGGGTGAGACCCTTATTGATACGGCCCGCAACCTCGAGGCCATGAGTCCGGATCTCATCATCCTTCGGCACTCCTCGTCAGGGGCGCCCCGGTTGTTGGCCGATCACCTCCAGGCCTCGGTGATCAACGCCGGCGACGGCACCCATGAGCATCCCAGTCAGGGGTTACTTGATCTGATGACGGTCAAAGAGAGAAAAGGAGAGGTCGCTGGTCTGAAGATCGCCATTATCGGAGATATCGCCCACAGCCGAGTGGCCCATTCCGATATCATCGGTTTTACTAAGATGGGGGCGGAGGTCAGTGTTTGTGGGCCGGCTACCCTCATACCAATGGGGATCGAGGAGATGGGCGCCAGAGTCTGCGCCTCCGTTCAGGAGGCAGTGACGGATGCCGATGTGGTAATGGCCCTTCGCATTCAGAAAGAACGGCAGAAAGATCCCCTTCTGCCCTCCTTCCGCGAATACGCCGTTTTCTACGGCCTCAATGCGAGAACAATCGCCCGAGCCAAATCGGATGCCCTCGTTATGCATCCGGGGCCCATCAATCGCGGAATCGAGCTCGACCCCGAGCTTGCCGACGGTTCGCGTTCGGTGGTGCTGGAGCAGGTCACCAATGGCGTGGCTGTGCGTATGGCTCTCCTCTATCTGCTCATGGGAGGCGATTGACATGGGTAAGCGGCAGTTCAATCAACTCGCTGAATCAGTCGTCCAGCCGCTGCTGCTGCGCAACGGTCGCCTTCTTGATCCGGATGCCAACA
>JARRJE010000257.1:0-6299 GCA_037379765.1 Deltaproteobacteria bacterium | reverse complement strand
ATGATTTTCTTCTCGGCAGCGACAAGGTCCGCCAAGCGGGAAAGCACGGTCTCCGCGTCGGCCGGCGCCAAGGAATCTCCCTGGCGGAGCATGGGCCGGCGGACCCTCGCCTCGCTGTTGACAAACTCAGAGCCGAACCGGCCCCGGTCGCAGAGAAAGTAGCTGTTGATCTCATGATGGTAGCGGTTGAGGATCCGCCGCAGGGTTCCGTACCGCTGTCCGGGGATGGTGTTGCAGCCGAGGCCGCAATGGACGCAGATGGAAGGAGCTGTCTGCAGGTCCCATTTGCGGGTGTAATGTTTTTTAAGGGTCTTGTCGGTGAACACCCCGGTGGGGCAGACCTCCACCAGATTGCCGCTGAATTCACTTTCCAGGACCCCGTCCTCGAATCGCCCGAAATAGACGTTGTCGTGGGTGCTGAAAAACTCGAAATCCTTGCCGCCGGCATAATCGCGATAGAAACGTACGCACCGGAAGCACTGGATGCAGCGGTTCATCTCGTGGTTGATGAACGGCCCCATCTTCTGGTTGCGATAGGTACGTTTGGTGAACCGATACCGCCGGTAGACGTGACCGTTCATCACGGTCATGTCCTGGAGGTGGCACTCTCCGCCTTCATCGCAGATCGGGCAGTCGTGCGGGTGGTTGAGCATCAGCCACTCGATGACATGGGCGCGGAACTCCCGGGCTTCCGGGTCGTCGATGGAGAGGCGGGTCCCATCCTTTGCCGGGGTCATGCAGGACATGACGATTTTGCCCTCGGTGTCGTTTTCGTCCTTGAAGAGCTTGATCGCGCACAGCCGGCAGGAGCCCACGGAGTGGAGGGCCGGGTGCCAGCAGAAGTATGGGATATCGAACCCCAGGGAAAGGCAGGCGTGCAGGAGGTTTTGGCCTTCAGGCACCTGGTGGGGCTGATTGTCGATGTAGATGGTGGGCATTGGTTATTTTGGCCTTTAAACTTTTTCTGCCAGGAAGGCTCTACCGATCAGGGTTGTTCGATTTCGTTCATTTTCTTTGTTCGCCCAAAGAAAACGAACCAAAAGAAAGGGCGCCCTGTGTCCCTTGCCCGCCTGCGGCGGGTGCCCTGCGCTGCTCGAAACGGCCGGGCGCTCAAAAACTCGCCCCCTTCGGGGGCTCAGACAGTTTGAGCGCCTTTTACGGCAGTTTCTGTGCTGCTCGGCTGCGGGCCAATGGGTTTTTATCAATCCCTTTGTGATTGCCTGCTTTCCTTTCAGGGTTGATTTATTCAAAGCCACATTGATTTTATCGATTAACGCCATGGGCATTTCTTCTCGGTGATGTGGCGTTCGAAATCTTTTCGGAAATGTTTGATCCCGGTGGCAAAGGGTTCCATGGCCCCGGGGGCCAGGCCGCAAAAGGTGTGGCTCGGGCCGAGGAGCCGGGGGTGCTCTTCCAGAATCTCGAGATCCTCGGGCTCGCCGCGTCCTTCCTCGATCGCTTGCAGGATCTTGACGATCCACGGTAGTCCCTCCCGACAGGGGGTGCACCAGCCGCAGGATTCCCGGGCATAAAAGAGCATGAGACTGAGCATCACGCTGACCGGGCAGATCTGGTCGTCGATCACAATCGCGGTGCCGGTGCCCATACGGCTTCCCACCTGCTGCAGTCCGTCGAAGTCCATGGGGGCATCGAAGTCCTTTTCGAGCACCACACCGGTGGAGGCGCCGCCCGGAATGGCCGCCCGGCAGGTGAAGCCCTCCTTCATGCCGCCGGCATGCACTTCGATCAACTCCCGCAGGGAGGTGCCCATGGGCAGCTCCCAGGCGCCCGGCCTCTTCACATTGCCGCTCACTCCGTAGAGCTTGGTGCCGCCGTCCTCGGTAAAGCTCAGCTGCCGGTACTGCTCGGCTCCGTATTGTGCGATGTAGGGAACGTTACAAAAAGTTTCCACGTTGTTGTTGACCGTGGGCTTGCCCCAAAGGCCCACTTCGGCCATGTGCGGCGGGGTGGTGCGGGGAAGCGGCCGTTTGCCCTCGAGCGCGGTTTGCATGGTCTTTTCATCGCCGCACATGTAGCGGCCGGCGCTGGTGTGCAGGCGAAGATCCAGGCTGTAGCCTGAGCCCATGATGTTGCTTCCGAGAAGCTCGGCATCGTAAGCCTCCTGCATGGCCTTCCTGAGGCGCGCCTCAGAGCGTTTGTATGCCCAGCGCAGGAAGATATAGGCGTGCTCCGCCTGCATGGCGTAGCCCGCGATGATCATCCCCTCGATGAGCAGATGCGGATTGGCCTCCATGAGCAGGCGGTCCTTGAAAGACCCCGGCTCCATCTCGTCGGCGTTGCAGGTGACATATTTGGGCCGCCGGACATCCGGGCCCATGGGACTGAAGTGCCATTTCCCTCCGGTGGAAAATCCCGCCCCGCCCCGGCCCCGCAAATGGGAATCGATGACCGCCTGGGTGATCGCTTTCGGCTCCTGCTTGAAGGCCGCCTCGAGCCCCTGGTAGCCGCCGGCCTTGCGGTATTCCTTTAGGGTAAGGGGCTCCCCGTCGGTCGGTGCTCACTTCGCCATCCTATTGATATTGATCCAGGATCTCATCGATCTTCTCCGGGGTCAGGTCACCGTAAAAATCCTCATCCACCATCATGGCCGGAGCTTGCTCGCAGGAGCCCAGGCAGGCCACGGGCAGCAAGGTGAAGCGGTCGTCGGCCGTGGTCCCGCCAAGCTGGACGCCCAGTCGGTCGACCAGGTGATTCAGAATTTTTTCATAACCCACGATCCAGCAGGCGATGGAATCGCAGATCAGAATCACGTGCCGACCCACCGGTTTTCTGAAGATGAGGCTGTACCAGGTGGCCACGCTTTCCAGCTCGGCCGAAGACATGTCGAGCATGTCGGCGATCTCGACGATCTCCTCGCCCACCCAGCCGCGGTGCCGCTGCACCACCTTCAGGGCGTCGGTCGAGGCGGCCTTCTTGTGCTCCCGGTAGGCGATCTCTTTTTCGATCTCCCGTCGCTCTTTTTCGGTGAGCTTGCCTTTCGGATATTCCATACGTTTTCTTACCGGTCGATGTCGGCCAGCACGAAATCGATGCTGCCGATGATCGCCATCAGGTCGGGGATCATGAATCCCCGGCTCATGAGGGGCAGCATCTGGACGTGCGGGAAGGATGGGGTCCGGATCCTCACCCGGTAAGGGATTCCGCCCCCGTCGCTGATCAGGTAGTAGCCGTTGTTGCCCTTGTTGGCCTCGATGCCGTGGAAGGCTTCGCCCGGCGGAATCACCGGCCCCCAGCTCACCGAAAGAAAGTGATCGATGAGGGTTTCGATGTCGTGCATGGTCCGGCCCTTCAAGGGCGGGGTCGCCAGGGGATTGAGCGACTTGTACGGGCCGGACGGCATGTTGTCCAGGCATTGATGGATGATGCGCAGGCTCTGGCGCATCTCCTCCATCCGGACCAGGGAGCGGCCATAGCAGTCGCCGTGCTCGGCGGTGGGAATGTCGAACTCGAACTGCTCGTAACCGCCGTAGGGCCTTTTTTTACGAAAATCCCACTCGAAGCCGCAGGCCCGAAGATTGGGACCGGTCACTCCCCACTCGATCGCCTCCTCACGGGTGAACCCGCCGATCCCCTTGGTCCGGACCTTGAAGATGCGGTTTTTCAGAATCATCTTCTCATATTCTTTCAGGCGGGGGGGAAAGTAGTCCAGAAAATCCCGAACCAGCCGCTCCCAGCCTTTGGGCAGGTCCTCAGTCACTCCGCCGATGCGGAACCAGTTGGGATGCATTCGATCGCCGCAGATCGCCTTGATGATGTCAAATATCCGCTCCCGGTCGTTGAAGGAGTAGAAGACCGGGGACATGGCCCCAAGATCCATGATGAAGGTGCCGAACCAGACCAGATGGTTGATGATTCGGAATAGCTCGGAGAGCATGATCCGGATTACCTTGGCCCGGTCCGGCACTTCGATGCCGGCCAGTTTTTCCACCGCCAGAACGTAAGCGAAGTTGTTCGTTACTCCGCTGAGGTAATCGATGCGGTCGGTATAAGGGATGAAGGTGTGCCAGGTTTGGCGTTCCCCCATTTTTTCTGCGCCGCGATGGTGGAAGCCGATTTCGAGGAAGGCATCGACAATCTCCTCGCCGTCCAGTTCGAGCACGGCACGGATCAAGCCGTGGGTGCCGGGATGTTGGGGTCCGAGGTTGAGGAAAAGAAGCTCTTTTTCCTTGCCTTTTTCAATCCCCCAATCTTCGGGCCGAAAGCGGAGAGCCTGCTCCTCGATCACCTCTTTTTCTTCCGGTAGGGTATAGAGTCCCATTTCGGTGGCCCGGGCCGGATGGTCCTTGCGCAGGGGATGGCCCTCCCAGTTCCAGGGCATGAGAATGCGGCTGAGGTGGGGGTGACCCTCGAAAACGATGCCGAACATGTCCCACACCTCCCGTTCATACCAGTTGGCCATGGGCCAGAGGGAGGTGATGCTGGGGGCCTCGAGCTTGTCTTCGACGAGCGGTACCTTGAGGCGGAGGTCCTCGTTGCGCTCGAAGGAGAGCAGGTGGTAGACCAGGGTGAAATCACTGTCCGGCTGATCCTGCCGGTGGGTACGGGTGCGCTCGTCGATGGCGGTCAGATCGTAGAGCATCCGGTAGGGCCGGTCGGCCTCTTTTTTTAAATAATCCAACAGCTCGGGCAACCGGTCCGGCCCGACCCATAAGGTGGGGATCTCGTCCCGGGTGATCTGGGGGGTGAGCTTGTCGGTGCCGAATCTGTTCAGCAGCTCTTCTTGGATATCCACGTTTTTTTCTTTTCGGGAAAGGTGAGGTTAAACTTCGTCCTGGGGGCGGAGCACCGTGGTCTTCCGGCGCTCCTCGCGTCTCAGATCACGCTGGGCCGGATGGACGAGCCGAGCCCTGCTCTGGGGATCGATCTTCCAGCTCAAGGGACGCCGCTCCTTGCCAACGTGATCGTGAAGGAGGAGCAGCCCTTCCATGAAGGCGTCAGGGCAGGGCGGGCAGCCGGGTACGTAAACGTCCACCGGCAGGAAGCTGTCTACGCCCTGAACCACGGAGTAGATGTCGTACATGCCCCCGGAATTGGCGCAGGAACCCATGGAGATCACCCATCTCGGCTCCATCATCTCCTCATAGAGCCATTTGGTCACTGGTGCCACTTTTTTGAAGACGGTGCCGGCGACCACCATCAAGTCCGCCTCCCGGGGCGTGCCGCGCAGCACTTCGGCCCCGAAGCGGGCGATGTCGTATCGGCTGGTGATGCTGGTGGCCAGTTCCACATAGCAACAGGAAAGGCCGAAATTGAAAGGCCAGAGGGAGTAACTGCGTCCCCAGGCCACCAAGTCCTTGAGGCGGGCGAAAACGACGTTTCGACTCACCGCCTCTTTCAGAGAACTGATCTCCTTGGCCAGTGGGTAAGCTTTTTTCATGGATGTCAATGTTCACCTCGTCTTGTAGGCTCTCATGTTTTTGCGCTGTAATTCCGCCCATTCCAGGGCCCCCAGGCGCCACAGGTACCCCAGGGCCGCCAGCAGGATGCCAATGAAGATCATGATCTCGATGTACCCCCGCCAGCCGGACTCCCGCAAGGCGATGGCCCAGGCAAAAACGAAGATCGATTCCAGATCGAAGATCACGAAAAACATGGCGATGAGATAGTATTTCACATCGAAACGGATCCGGGGAGAACCGGTGGTGGTGATGCCGGACTCGTACGGCTCGCCCGTCCCCCGTTCCATGTGATGTTCGCCGAGAACATAGGAAAGCGCCAGCATCCCTACCACCGTCAGAATGACGAGGCCGAAATAAAGGACAAGAGGCCAAAGGGGGATAGCCTGAAAGTTTTGTCCCATAACAATTTTCCAGATGGAGGTGGGAATTTCCGGTGGTGTGCGCGCCGGTTTCGCGGGCGGATATTTTGCCTGCGGTGGAAAGTTCTGCTCCGGCCCTCCTCCAGGCTAGGACCTTTAAGAGAAGTCAAGCAGAAGTGATTATTGAGATTTAACCTAGATTATAAGGGAAGCCGAGGTCCTCGGTCAAGAAAACCCCGCGGATCGAGGTACAAGAAGATTGACGGCCGCCGGAACACGGAGGAACAAGGGGGAATTTCCTGCCGACACCCTGATAAGCCTCAGAAGATATTCTCTGGCCAGTGGGCCATTCAGCACTCGATCTTTAGCCGTGCCTCCCCCTTTTGCAGCGTCAGTAGATCTATCTATCGAAGGCTTCAGGTAGGGAATAAGGCAAAGCGGCTGGATGTTTTTCCATCGAAATTAGGTCTGGCGGCTGCGGATGTGACTTTTCGGCAGCAGAGAGGAATTTTGTCCTCTT
>JARRJE010000256.1:0-4393 GCA_037379765.1 Deltaproteobacteria bacterium | reverse complement strand
TGCCTCTCAACTCGGAAGCCGGCTGGCAGGGGTTCTCTACATCCTGGATGAACCGAGCATCGGCCTGCACCAGCGAGACAACAAGCGGTTGATCCGCACCCTTGAGCGGCTGCGTGATGAAGGCAACACGGTGATCGTTGTCGAGCACGACAGCGAGACCATTTTCGCCGCCGACCATGTTCTCGATATGGGTCCAGGAGCAGGGGAACAGGGAGGAAGGGTGGTATACAACGGTTCGGTGGACGGCTTGCTGGCCGACCCCCATTCCCTCACCGGCGGCTATCTTTCGGGGCGGCTCGCTGTCGAGGTGCCCGCCCGGCGCAGGCGACCGGCAGGGAAGTTGACCATCTGCGAGGCCAGGATCAACAACCTGAAAGGAATCACCGTCCATGTGCCGCTGGGAGTCCTGACCTGCGTGACCGGAGTTTCCGGTTCTGGGAAGAGCTCTCTGGTAATTGAAACCCTTTATCGGGGGGCCATAGCCCATCTCCGAGGGGGGCGCGATCAGGCCGGCGGTCGGGCGGCCATCGAGGGATTGTCGGCAATCGACAAGGTCATCGACATCGATCAGAATCCCATAGGCCGAACCCCGCGCTCCAACCCGGCAACCTATACAGGCGTGTTCACGCCGATTCGGGAGTTGCTCGCGCGCCTGCCGGAAGCCCGGGCCCGGGGTTATCGAGCGAGCCGCTTCAGCTTCAACCTCAAAGGCGGCCGCTGCGAAACCTGCGAAGGGGATGGGGTGATCCGAATCGCCATGCATTTCCTGCCCGATCTCTACGTGACTTGCGATACCTGCGGCGGCAGCCGTTATAATGAGGAAACCCTTGAGATCAGATACCGCGACCGTTCCATCGCCGATATCCTGACCATGACCGTCGGCGAGGCCTTGGATTTTTTCATTAATATTCCGCCAATCCGGCATAAGCTGCAGACCTTGGCCGACGTCGGCCTTTCCTATCTCACCCTGGGGCAATCGGCAGTGACTCTTTCCGGCGGGGAGGCACAGCGTGTCAAGCTCGCCCGGGAACTTGCCCGACGTGGCACCGGCCGCACCCTTTATATCCTCGACGAACCTACCACCGGGCTCCACCCGGCCGATGTCAAACAGCTCCTTGCCGTTCTCACCCGGTTGGTGGCCAGCGGCAACACAGTCGTAGTCATCGAGCACAATCTGGACGTGATCAAAACCGCCGATCACGTCATAGATCTCGGGCCGGAGGGTGGGGAAGCGGGCGGGGAAGTGGTAGTCGCCGGCACTCCCGAACAGGTTGCTCAGCACCCGGATTCCCACACCGGTGCCTTTCTGCTGAAACTCCTGGATCCAAGGAATAGGGCAGGCAACAAGGCATGAATCTTTGCACTTTTGCGGGTATTTCATTATAACTTGGGGAGCACAGGAAAAGGAGCCGGCTCAGGCCGATCGACCGAAGAAAAATCAGAAAAGGAATAAAATAAAATGGCAGAGGAAAATACCAATCCGCAGGAAGAGCAGACCAATCAGGCCGATATGCCCGCCTTCAAGGTGCAGAAGCTGTACATTAAGGATCTCTCATTTGAGAATCCCAATGCGCCCGAGGTGTTCATGGGCAATTTCGGCGAGCCCAAGGTAGATATCAACTTGGGTCTAAACAACAAGAAGCTGAGCGAGGACCATTGGGAGGTTACACTCTCGGTGACGGCCAAGGTGACCAAGAACGATGATGGAAAGACCTTGTTCATCATCGAGATCGAGCACGCCGGCATCTTCCTGCTCAAGAACATTCCTGAGCAGCACCTGCCGGCGGTGCTGGCGGTGGAGTGCCCCACCATGATGTTTCCCTTTACCAGGCAGATCGTCAGCCAGGTGTCAGTGGAAGGAGGTTTCGTGCCCTTCTTGATGGAGCCGGTCAACTTTTTGGCCATCTATGAAAATTCAAAAAAACGCCAGGCTGAGGAGCAAAGGCAGCAGCCGACTCAGTGACGATCCGGAAAAAGCAAGGTAATCCGAGCAAAAAAGGCAGAAGGCACAATGTGCCTCCTGCCTTTTTTGTTGATTCCGGAGTTATGCCAGTTTCTGGCTAGGAAAAACTAAGAGGGGGAACTCGCGAAAATGCGAGGCCCCCTCAGGGCGTCCATCCGTTCGCTTACTCATGAGATTTTTGACCCGTTGGGGTCTGCGTGACGGTGGTTAAGATTACCGCCATCGAACGACGGTTCTTCTGCCGTCCTTCAGGAGTAGCATTCGACGCTACCGGTTGATTTTCGCCAAAGCCCTGGGTTATCAAGCGTTCAGGAGCAATTCCGAACCGGGTGGCCAAATATTTTTTGACATTTTGGGCCCGTCGCTGGGACAGTTTGAGATTGTAGGCATCGCTGCCCTTACTGTCAGTGTAACCTCGGATGACTACCGTTGTCTCCGGGTAAGCCTTCAGGTACTTGGCTACCTTCTCCAACTCTTGGAAGTATTCCGGTTTGATTTCGGCCTTGTTGAAATCGAACCGGACCTCGAGCTTGACTGGAGCTTTTCCCTCGGTGGGCTCGGTATAACTGTCGACAGCGACGGCCTCCGAGGTATTCGGACCAGCATTGGTGGTATCGGCCACTTCATCGCCCTCGCTCTTCGTGGGACAGCCCTCGGAGTCAACCGGCGAGCCGGCAGCCGTTTTGGGACATTTGTCCAGGTAATCGGCAACACCGTCGCCGTCGCTGTCCTTCGGGCAACCGAGATGATTCACCTGGAGGTTCTTTGGTGTTTCGGGGCAGGCGTCCAGATAATCGGCAACGCCGTCGCCGTCACTGTCCAAAGCGCATCCATTCTTGTCAACCGGGGCCCCCGCCGGGGTTCCCGGGCATTTGTCCAGGTAATCGGGGACGCCGTCGCCGTCGCTGTCCTTCGGGCAGCCGGTCGCATTCACAGCTAATCCGGTCGGAGTTTCCGGGCACCGGTCCCGATGGTCCCAGACGCCGTCACCGTCGCTGTCTACCGCCATTGCCGTCAGGAAGTCCCTGGTGAGGATCGTAGCCGCTTGACCGATCGCCTCCTTGAAGTCATTGCCGCCGAAAGTGCTGCCGATGGGTTCGTTCGCCCTTTCGGTCCAGATCACTTCACCGCTGGAGGCGTCCTGCACCCACAGTTGCAGTTTGACGCCGTAATCGCCCTTTTCTCCGAGGTCGGCCAAGGCCCCACCCACCGCCATATTGTCCAGGGGATCGTAACGGGTTGCCTTGGCGACCCCTATTTCCCGCAAAGTTTTCCCTCCCCACAGGAAGGGCAGAATATGGCGGCGCAAAGGCTGGGTCTCAAATTCCTGGCGCAGATCATATTTGAGCATTCGTCCTCGGACGATGTAGTCGGCACCCAACTGCTGGCCGAGATTGATGACTGCCTGCCGGTCGAGAAGTTTGGTTTCGGGAGCGTCGAGGTGATTGTCCTGATTGGCAATGCCAGGAATGCTTCTTTTCCGTTCCGACTTGATCAGATCAACGATCTGACTTTTCATCATGTCCGACCATTCTTCATTGAGCATGTCCTCGAGACTGGTCGTATCACCCGCCGGCTCGATGTCCTTTTCGTAAGAGAGGGTCTTGATATAACCGCCATCCTTCAAAGCGCGGTCAAGTATGATTGGCGCCAGTAAGCCTGGTCGACATCAGGGATAAACGAAGAAACGGCCACCGGAAAGATTGCAAAAGTCGGGCTTCCCGGCGTTCTCGACTCTGCCGGCAGGGGGTGCTTGCCGGTCGGACCGCAGCCGGCTAATGCCAATGATAAGAATATGCCTAAAAGGGTTCTTTTCATGCCCGGCATATCGTCTCTCTCCTCATAAAAAATTCAACGAAATTTCAGCTGCGGATTTGTTCAAATAATCTGCGGCCGCAGAAGAATGACCAATTCGGTTTTGGTTTTGTCTTTGGTTTCGCTCTTAAAGAGCTTATTGACCAGGGGCAGGTCACCCAGGATGGGAACTTTGACGTTATCTTTGCTGTCCGTTTGATCGATGAGACCGCCAACCACCAACATGCCACCGTCTTTGATGCGCACTGTGGAATTCATCTCCCGCAGTCGTACCCTGGGAAGCATGACCGAACCTTGGCCAACAGCCACCGACTGGATAGGCTCTTGAAGCTGAGAGGTCACAGGCGACATGTTAAGGATGATTTCATTGTCATCCATAATCGTCGGCACCACTGAGAGTCCAAGGCCGGACATGATGCTGGCGGTTGTGACTGTCGAAGTAACCACCCCACCTTCGTTGGCCTGGGATTCGATTTTATCGATGAAGCGGACATTTGTACCGACGCTGATCAGGGCCGGCTGGCCGTTCATGACACTGATCTTCGGATTGGCCAGAACCTTGGTCCGCCCTTGTTGCTCGAGGGCATTGAGCACCATGGTGAAGGGGTTTCCGAG
>JARRJE010000255.1:0-3796 GCA_037379765.1 Deltaproteobacteria bacterium | reverse complement strand
GGACTATCACAGCCTGTGGCGCGACCACGGCTTTATTCGCATGTTCCGGGCGGTGCTGCGGCAGGAGAAGGTGCGGCCTCGGCTGCTGGCGCTTCCCGACGGGGAGCGGCGGCTCACCAATGTCCTCCACCTGACGGAGGTACTCCACCAGGCGGCAGTGACCGAAGGGCTGGGCATGGCCGGAGTTTGCAAGTTCCTGGCCGACCGGTTGGGCGCAGCCGACGGACAGGTGGAAGAGTATCTGCTGCGCCTGGAAAGCGATGCCGAGCGGGTGCGGATCGTCACCATCCACAAAGCGAAAGGTCTCGAGTACCCCATGGTATTCTGTCCTTTCTGCTGGCAGGAAAAAGGGATCGACAAGGACTCCTTCGCCTTTCATGCCGAAGGGGACGGGGCCGTGATCCTGGACTTGGGCTCAGCCGCGATCGATCGCCACCGACAGCTGGCCAGCCGCGAGGCCTTGGCTGAAAACCTGCGACTTCTCTATGTGGCTCTCACCCGGGCCCGGGAGCGCTGCTATTTCGCCTGGGGTTCGATCAATGGGACCGAGACCACGGCCCCGGCCTATCTTTTCCATCAGGACGGAGCCGCCCCGGCAGCCGATCGGATCCACGCCACCGCTTGCCGGGTCAAGAGAATGAGCGATGCGGACCTGATGGCCGAGCTCGAATCTCTAGCCGGAGCATCAGGCGAGGCGATCGGCCTTGCCACGATCCGCGGCGATGAGGCCCCCACTGTCTGGGCGGCCGCTTCCGTGCAGACAGTGGGGTTGCGCCCCCGGGTTTTCAATGGTGCCATCGCCGCCGACTGGCGGGTGACCAGCTACTCGGGTCTGATTCATGGCGGCCGGTGGCGCCAGACCGAATTGCCCGACCGCGACGCCTTTTCTGGAAGACCGACCGCTGACTCGGTTCCGGACAAGGGACCGGCCCTTTCCATCTTCGACTTTCCCCAAGGAGCGGGGCCGGGCACCTTCATGCACGAGTTGCTCGAAGACCTTGATTTCGCCGACCCCCATCCGGCCTCACGGGAGGGCTTGGTGGAGGAGAAGCTTGCAGCTTACGGCTATGATTACCTGTGGACCGGGCCGGTCATGACCATGCTCGACCACGTTCTCGGCGTTGAACTCTCTCCGAGGGTCCCCGGCCTCGCCCTGGCCCGCATCCCGCGGAAAAAGCGGCTCACCGAGCTGGAGTTCTACTTCCCCCTCGCCGCCAGCGGCGCCGAAGATCTTAGTCTCATCTTCGCCGGGGCCGGCCGGCCGTGGGCGGAAGAAGCCGCCGCCCGGATGGCGCAGCTCTTCTGGCCGGAGATGAAGGGATTCTGCAAGGGTTTCATCGACTTGGTCTTCACCTTTGAAGGCCGTTACTATATCGTGGACTGGAAATCTAATTTCCTGGGCCGACGGCCGGAGGACTACCACCGGGAGCGGCTCGACCAGGTGATGGTGGATGAACTTTACATCCTCCAGTATCACCTTTATACCCTGGCCCTTCACCGGTATCTCGCCGGCCGGTTGCCCGGGTACTCTTACCAGCGGGATTTTGGCGGGGTCTTCTATCTTTTCCTGCGGGGAATGGACCGGAGCCGGGAAGCCGAGTGCGGTATTTTCGCAGACAGACCGGATCTGGAGGTGATTGAACGGTTGGAGGTGCTGCTGTGTCCGGAATAAAATCCAGAAACGAAAAGCTAACAAGTTATTTTCACAAGACATTTTTTTCACCACAGAGATCACAGAGGGAACAGAGAAAAAACAGAATTTCAAAAACTTATCTCTTTGACCTCTGTGGTCAATTCCAGTTTTTGCAGTTGTAAGTTGATGAGGCGATCAAGGCATTGACACTCGACCTATCCAAGCTTTTGGCGGCTGAACCCTTTAGGCCTCTGGACCGCTATTTTGCCCGTTTTCTGCTGCGGCTGGCGGAGAGCGGGGAGCCGGCCCTTGGGCTGGCCGCGGCCCTGGTGAGCCGACAGACAGGACAAGGCCATGTCTGTCTCGACCTGGCGACCGTAGCCGGGCGGCCCCTTGGGGAAGTAATTCCGGATGGCGGGGAGGAAGGCGACTGCCCTGAGCTCTCCGCCTGGGAGGAGATTCTGCGCGCTAGCGGCGTGGTGGCAGCTCCCGGCGAGTTCGCTCCCCTGGTGCTCGCCGGCAGCCGGCTTTACCTTCACCGTTACTGGGAATACGAGAAGGAGGTAGCCGATGCCCTCCTGGCCCGGGCCGGTGATCAGCCCCCGGTCCCGAAACAAGAAAAGCTTGCCGCCAACCTTGACCGACTCTTTCCCGGCCCGCATAAGGCCACCGATCGGCAGCGGGCCGCGGCCGCGGTGAGCGCCCTGCGTCGGCTGTGCGTCATCTCGGGCGGTCCCGGCAGCGGCAAGACCCATACTGTGGTCCGGATCATGGCCCTTCTCCAGGAGCTCGCCGCCCCGGATTTTCTGCGCATCGGTCTCGCCGCCCCTACCGGTAAGGCGGCCGCCCGCCTGCAGGAGGCAGTCCGCCGGGCCGGTGATCAGCTTGATCTCCCACCCGGGCTTTCCGCGGCGATTCCCACCGAGGCCGCCACCATTCACCGGCTGCTCGGCGTCCGGAGGGGCTCGCCCCGGTTTCGTCATCACCGTGACCATCCCCTGCCGCTCGATCTCCTCATCGTGGACGAGGCCTCCATGGTCGATCTGGCCCTGATGGCCAAGCTGCTGGCTGCCCTGCCGGCTGTGGCCCGCCTCGTGCTTTTGGGGGATAAGGACCAGCTCGCCTCGGTGGAGGCAGGGGCTGTGCTGGGAGATATTTGCGGAGATCGGGCCGAGAGCGGCATGCCGGCGGCGCTTGCCGGTCTCGGTTTCGAGGGCGTGGCCACGGAAGACAAAGGCGGACCGCTTGCCGATTGCCTGATGCTGCTCTCCGACAGCTACCGGTTCGGACCGGAAAGCGGCATCGGCCGGCTGGCAAGGGCAGTGAACGCGGGCGATGCTGATGGGGCCTTGGTCTGTCTGCGAGACGAAGCACTTGCCGATGTAGAATGGCGGTCTGCTGGCGAAGAGAGAGCGCTGGCAAACCGGGTGGTGGCCGGTTTCCAGCCTTATCTCAAAGCTGCGAGCCCTGAAGGGGCCTTTGCCGCCTTCGAAGGCTTCCGATTGCTCACCGGTCTCCGCCAGGGCAGGATCGGATCCGTTGGCCTGAACGAATGGGTGGAGCGGCAGTTGGCCCGGGCCGGCCTGATAGCTCTTCGCCGGGAGGATCAGTGGTACAAGGGCCGGCCGGTGATGATCGCCCGCAATCATTATGCCCTGGGGCTTTACAACGGGGACATCGGCCTCACTCTGCCAGACGGGGAAGGGCGCTTGCGGGTTTTCTTCCCGGCCGCCGACGGCTCTCTCCGCTCCATCGCCCCGACCAGGATGCCCGAGCACGAAACCGCTTACGCCCTCACCGTTCACAAGAGCCAGGGCTCGGAGTTCGACGAAGTTTTGCTCCTTCTTCCGGACCAGCCTTCACCCGTCATAAGCAGGGAATTGCTCTATACCGCCGTCACCCGGGCCAAGAGCCGGTTTGAACTGTGGGGCGGGGAAGAGGTCTTCCGGGTCGCAGTGATCAAGCGTACAACCCGCGGCTCAGGCTTGCGGGAGTTGCTCTGGAATTGAAAAACACTCCTTAGAAGGAGAAAGGGCAAAAATCAAAATCGGGGATGGCCCAGAGCAAAAGAATCGGGGCAATGCTGAGTTGGGAATGAGCTTGCGTCTGGGGTGATGAGATGATCGGCTGACGCAGTGAGGGAAATGGCGAATTCAGCAGAAG
>JARRJE010000254.1:0-3808 GCA_037379765.1 Deltaproteobacteria bacterium | reverse complement strand
CTTCATCCACCAGCTCGTCCTCAAAGAAGAACTGGCCCGAAAGGATGTTACCCAAATGTTGTCCACCGATTATTATCGGGGTGGCGGCTTCCCACATGTTATTCTTGCATTTATAAAGCCTGTATTCGCCTTTGGGAATGCCCGCGGTCAACAGGGTGTCGCTCTCGACACAGTGTTTGCAAGCCTCAGGCTGGGCCCGATGATATTTCACACAGATCTCCTGCCAGCCCACCCCAACCAAGACATTGCCCTTGAGATCGATGATACTCACGGGAATTCGGGCAAGCGTGTAGAAATCTTCCATGAGCGACTGAATCGCCGGTGCGTCGATAATATCAGCAAGCTTCGGGTTTTCAGTAACCCCTTCAATGGAAGGAATGTCGCCCGCAGGAAGATGCATCCCACCAGCAACATCTTGAATAGCGGTCTCAGCAAGCTTTGCCGCAACTCGCCGCTCAACTTCGTCCTCGATAAGTTTTTCTATCTCTGGGTTGATTTGGCGGTCCATAAGGAGGAAAAACTCAAAGATTAACGGGACTATGGCCGGAGAGGTTACACCGCGTACTCAACTTTAACATGTTATGGTTTAGAGTTCTGCTGAAAAGATAGGCACCCTCCTCAGATTCAAATGAACCCAAGCAATCTTTGGGCAAGCCGGCACGTCCGGCGCGAAAAAGCTCGATGAAGTGGACTCGCCCGCGAACCTGAGCAAGCCATTTGGCGGTGCCACCTGCAATTGGAGGGCAAGGAGAGGATTCAACCGGAGAAAAAGTATAGCTTCAGTTGATCACTGGTTCCCAAGGGATATGAGTTTTGTAATAGGTCAGGGCGGCTCGAAAGGCCCAGTTGGCGGCAGGTTAATCGTGATCAAGGTAAGCAAAATGGCGGAAAACTTCACCATACGGGAAGAGGCCGTTCGGACGGATGGAAGGGCAATCAGATCCCTGCAAATCTGCCGGTTGTTATCCAGCAACTGCGAGACAGCCAAGCAAGATATTATTCCGATCCTGCTCTCCCGAATCAGCCGCTCCTAATTCTTAATCCCAACCCATGTACTTGAGGAAATCGTTCCACGATCTTGCGGCACTCGTGTGGATATCTTTTATGGTCTTACTGAATCCCTTATCAGAATCCTTGTCATCCGGCTCGACATTTTTCCTTAACCCCTTAGCGATCTTTCTCCCTGTTTTGCGGAGCTTCCGTGAGGTCTCTTTGCCGGCTCCTTCCATCTGATTGGATGTTTTTTCAAGATCCTTGCCGACCTTCTTTCCCGCTTCCCTGAGACTGTTAAAAACAGATTGACCCTGTTCAGCCCGGCCGAGAACCGTCCCCGAGACCACTAAGGATACTGATATTGAAAGCATGATGCACAAAACGATTTTTTTCATTTCTGATCTCCCCCAGAAAATCAATATTCCATCCATCCGGTATCTTAGCAAGAGCACCAAGGATTATTGTTTGCTGCATGCTACGGTGAGCTTATCGATTGCCCAATATAGCAACAACCACGAAAGTCGCAGTAAAAGAAAGAGCGCCATGCTCTTTTGCCTTTGCTGACAAGGCCTTACCCATTCTCTTGGCGATTGGACGAAACCGGATGAGGATTATCGGTCGATAAGCTCGCAGACAATTCACGGAAAGGCACCAAAAAAGTACGGGAAACCGATCGGCTGATCAGGCTTAGTTGAGCGACGCAACGGTCTTAACCTTTCGGGAGAGGTCTTCGGCCTCCGCTGAAATACTAAAGACCCAGGATAAAGTTCCATGGCAGCCGCCATCTCAACGGCAGCCGCCTTCGGCGTTCGCAGCAGCGGGTGCGATTCCGGACCAGCGTAAATCCTTCTAACTTACCCGGCGAATGTATTAATGATTCTCTCCGAGAAAAATAAACGCGATTCTCCGATTGATTTTCAACCTAATGTCAAGAAATTATCTCTCCGCCATCGCGGAAGATTCCGGAAATAAGGAAGAAACGAAAAGGCTTACGATGAGCAGGCAAAGGATAATTATTTAATGAAATCGAAAGGCAACAGGTCATAGAAAAATAATCGCTTCCTGGATCATTTTTTGCTCATCCGATGAACTGGAAAAACAGTTGAAACGGCGGATTTGTCTTGAACAGAAGCTAACGGCTCAAAAGCCAGAGGGAGAGGACTTATGAAAAGATCAAATAAAGTTATGTACTTCTTCTGGGTATTAATGTTGGCTTTTATCCCTGCGGTTTTAACGGGATGTGGAGGAGGCGATGAATCATCACCGACCGTCGGAAATACGGACCCGGCAGTCTCTTTATCAGCCACACAGCTCGACTTCAGCGGAGTCGTTATTGGCAGCTTTTCCGACCGCACGATCACCGTGGAGAATTCCGGCAATTCGGAATTGACCGTAGGACAGATTACGCCGCCCATGGTGCCTTTTGATGTCTTGGAAGATGACTGCTCCGGCCGCGAGCTGTTGCCGGCAGACACCTGCGGCGTAAAAATCAGATTTTCTCCGACCGAACAAAAAACTTATGCCGATGATCTGGCGATCCCGTCCGACGCCGGTGTCGATACCCCTGTGGTTACCTTGAGGGGCACTGGCAACGGCCTCGGTGTTTCCATCAATCGAATCGATACGCAGTCATGTTCTGCCAACGGGAAGATGAGCCTGCTGGTATCCGTGGCCGATCAATACGGCGACGCGGTTCTCGGCTTGCAATCCACGCACTTTAAAATCTTTGAGAACGGCCAAGCCATCCCTTCGGTCGATTTGGTTTCCACAAGCGGTCCCATTTCAGTTGGTTTGGCCATGGATTACAGTTCCAGTACGGTACCCTACACCGCCTCCCTGGAAACCGCGGCCGAGGAATTTATAGATCTACTCGCTCCAGAGGACGAAGCCGAGCTTATCAAATTTTCGGAACAATACGAGGTCGCACAGGAATTCACGACGGACAAACCAGCGCTGTTAGCTGCGGTCGAGGCGCCTCTGACCATTGAACGAACTTACACCCATCTCACTGATATGCTTCTCGTGGCGATAGACAACACAGCCGCCCGATCGAATGACCGCCTGGCCGTAGTCGTCTTTTCGGACGGCAACGATTTCGGTTCGCAAACCAGCCTGGATGAAGTCATCGCCCATGCCAACAAAAAGGGAATCCCGGTGTTTACCGTCGCCCTTGGTGAAATCAGTGCCGAGCAGATGCAGCGCCTGTCGAGCGAAACGGGCGGGCAGTATTTTCTCGCCGCAGATACATCGTCTTTGCAGTCCGTGTATGCACAGATTTCGCAAATATTATCGAACCAATATCAAATAGAATACACCTCGACCTCTTGCGATGCGGAGAAAGTCCACGTGCGTGTCGAAGTCGAAGACGATAACGGGAACAAGGGAACGGATTCGAGGGATTTCGTGATCGGTACAAATTAACCGTTATAAACCTTCATCGGAAAGCGTTTCCGTTGGGTTTCCGATCGAGACGTTCATCGCACCTGATCCCAATTCACCAGGTGAGGAGGTACCACTTGCTGTGGTGACCAAGACTTGCCATAAGTGCTGCTATGGCGAGTCTTGGTCATCTCGCGAGAAACCACGATACCTTGGCAATTGACCACCATAATTAATCGCACGGGCACTGGGCGAAAAGATTGCTGTTTTCGATTTCTATACTCAAGGCCTTTTTCCTTTTGGGGTACTGCGTTCTCCCTTTTTTTGTAGAAAGCAAAGTTGTGTGCGTCAAGTTGTGCAAAATTGAATAGTATGGTCGAGGCTGCCCCTTAGCGTTATCGGGTGGTGATGCGGGCATAGCCCGTAGCGCCACCCG
>JARRJE010000253.1:0-7170 GCA_037379765.1 Deltaproteobacteria bacterium | reverse complement strand
GTGGGCGGCTCAACAAGCAAAACCAGTTTCCAATCCACCGTTTTGGCCTTGGCAAACACCAACAGCGATGAAAACGACACCACCATGATCAACACCTGGCTGGTGGTGGCGGCGATGTAGATCGGCACGGAAAGCGCCAGCAGCATCGGGACATAAAATGCGCCGCCTCCTTGGCCGAACATCGAAAAGACGGCAGAGACGATGAGGAATACAGCAAACATCAAGCCCAACATGTAAGCAGGCATTTCATTCCTCCGTGAGGGGGGCATCCTTGGCTTCAATGCCGAAAGAAGATAGCTGAAAGATCCGCTTATCACGGATGGCATCAAACCTTTCAGGGTATATGATCGCAGGGGGTAACAACCGGCAAATCCGGATTACCCCCGAGCCCGTAACCCTTCAGAGGTGCCGCAGATGTTCGTGCTCAGGGCGACCAGCTATACATCGGTATGCTGATTGCCCCTGATCGCTGGCAGATGCGGTGCCTCTGAAGGGTTACCTTTCAGGACTTGTAGCCCGAACAAGGGATGCAGACGAATGCGCCGTCTTCGGTCACCCGGAGCTTGTTGACAAAAGTCAGCTCACCGCAGCCGGCACACCGCTTTGCCGTGAAACTCGGTTTACCCTTGACGACTTCCACCTGGTGCACAGGGCCGAGGTCCAGAAAGGCGTCCTCGTCTAGAGCAAGTATCCGCTCGACGAGGGGTTCGGCAATTTCGGGCTCGATGTTTTGCGGCGGCACTCCTGTTTTGCGTTTCTGAACAAAGGGCGAAGCCAGCGCTTTTTTAAAAAAATCCGGCTTGAGTGAGACGCGCACCGCCCGGCCTGTCTGCTGGTCGACCAAGGTGAAGGCCATCTTGTTGAAATAAAGTTTCTCGATATTCGATTTACCGTAAGTGCAACCAGTGGCGGTCATGATGCCGTCCAAGAAACAGCCCGCTGCATGCCCCTTGCCGGTTTCGGAGACAGCAAAGAGCTCTTTGTCCTGAGCACGCTCTACGCCAAGGGCTTTCATCGCGGCCATGCCGGCTCTCAGGCCCATGGGCATGGCCGGGCACTTGTGGCCATGAAACTTCAACCCAATCTCGAAAAGTTCTTCGAATTTCATAACGTACCTCCTTCTCGTTAAGTGATCGCTCGGATTCTCGAGCAGGAATCCTGGTTTCTACAAGCTTTGTCGTCGGATCCTGGTCGGTATCACGCGGGCAGGCCCTGCCAATCCGAAGCGCGAGTTTACCTTCGGCAGGTAAGCGGAAGGAGAGCCTGTTCCGCGAGCCCGCCAGGTGTTTTTCTGCGTTATTCCCGGTTTTAAAAGATGATTAAGATCGATCGGGTGCAATGCCACAATGACATGAATAAATTAGTATGCTAACAAACTAACCAAATAAAAAACCTCCTATCCCAGATTACGCCGGACATGCTCTAAAACCCGTTTTACCATTTCGATTTCAGCAGGATGAGCACCTTGATAGGCTTGATCCAAGAGATCCCGCCCCACCTGAGATACCTTTTCCCAGATTTCAGCTGCCCGGTCCGTGAGCACCACCCGTTTCACGCGTCCGTCTTCCAGGTCGGCTTTTCGGATCACCCAACCGTCACGCTCCATGCGGTCGATAAGGCGCACCGCAGTCGCAGGGGTGATCGAGAGACGGTCGGCAAGTTCGGCCTGGGAGAGCGGCCCCAGAGCAACAAGGTGGGCGAGGGCCATAAACTGAGCCGGACTCACGTCCGTGCCCTTGAGCTTGCCTTCCAGGGCGCCAACGAACGCTTTTAAGGTAAGGTTGCAATGAAAGCCGAGGCTTTCCCAGGGATCGAAACGCAGCATTTTTGTTTCCATTTGATTAGCAAACTAACAAATAAAGGAATTTTATGTCAAGCATATGCCAATGTTTCATCGGCGTCAAAAGTGAATACCAGCACTGAAGGGTGAAGGGAATGGACGGGCGGTGGAGTATAGGCTTCAGTTTGACGGAAAACGAGAAGGTTTATTTTTGAATCTTTCGTAGGAAGTATCCCTTCATCTTTTATCGACCTTGCAAAAAACGGCTTCGACCGACGGCCGCTTTTGTAACTTGTTGTTTTCCCGTTCAGACCCGCTATGAGCCGGATATTTTTGCGAGCTTGTCACTCTTTTCGCAAATCCGCATGGCTTTCTCGCAATGGGCGCCCTGCTTGGGATTACAGTCGATGAGGATGGTCATCACCTTGTCGGCGGTCCTGGTGCAGCCGGCATCTTCCAGCCTGGCCAGGATATCGGTCATCAGCTTGTTGAATTCCAGACATTTTTCGTAATCGGACGAGGCGCGCTGGTGCAGCATGGCGGCCTTCTCCAGGTCAGTTTGGATATCCTGCGGGATTCTTTCCGCCATTCGGTGGTTCCTTGTTTCTGTATGCGGTTTGACAGTGAGCCCCTGATTCCGCACAATGGAATATCCTAACTACTGCATGCCAGAATACCACATCAAAGGCCAGAAGAAGGACCGAACCGGAGGTGACATCATGAACTTGCCGAGGATCATTGATTGCAGCATGTCCGACTGTACTTACAACACCAACAACATGTGCCATGCCCTGGCAATTACCGTGGGCGCGGCCGCGCCCATGTGCGACACCTTTCTAAAGCTCGTTGGGAAGAAGGGCGGGGTCATGGGATCTGTCGGCGGCGTCGGTGCCTGCAAGGTGGAGAGCTGCAAATTCAACAACTCCTTCGAATGCATTGCTGACGGCATTCACGTCGGCCGCCACGCCGATCACGCCGAGTGCGATACCTTTGCTCCCAGATAGCCTCATCTTCCGAGACCCGTATCTGAGCGCCCGGAAGGCTCTTGACCGATTCCTCTTGCTGTCCGGACCCACGGCCGCCGCTAAGCCTCCAGCCCTTTCCCCAAAGCCTTCTTAACCAACTCCCCTGCTTTTGAATCGCGCTGCCGCAGGAAGCCCCAATCGGTGTTTGCCGTCAGCTCCGGCTTTGCCCGCAGGAGGATATCGGTGATGAGTGCGGCGCCGCCGCCGGTTAATTCCTGACAGCTCGCCCCTTTCTTCTCTTTTCGCTTTTTGAGAAGCACCCGACAGCAGGTGGCCCCGAATCGCTCCTTGAACCGGTCGTGCATTTCCTTGCAGAGGGCATGAAAATCCTTTTTCTTCATGCCG
This sequence comes from Deltaproteobacteria bacterium, assembly GCA_037379765.1. Lineage (GTDB taxonomy): Bacteria > Desulfobacterota > Desulfobulbia > Desulfobulbales > UBA5123 > JAJYKH01. The sequence goes on along the minus strand of JARRJE010000253.1, from coordinate 4,020 downwards.
CCGGGCTGGTTGGGGCTCAAGAACAACCCGAGCACCGCCTCGGCGCCGGCCAAAGCCCCGCAGGTGCAGCCCGCTCCGCCCATGCCGTGGCAGAAGCCCGAACCCAGGCGGACGGCGGTTTCCGGCGGCAGGCCGCCGTCGAAGGCCTCGTTCAGGGTATACAAGACGGATTCCGAGCAGCAGAGCTTCCTGGCGGAAAAGACGTTCTCTCCCCCGAGGGCGAACCCTCGGGGGTGCCGGGTGGTGATTCTCGATCCTTTACGCGACAGCAGCTTCTTCCCGGGTTTCCCGGGTGCCCTGCCGGAACTCCAGCCCTTGGCCGTCCGGGGCGGCATCGATCACGATCCGATCGCCCTCGCTGAAGGCCCCCTCGAGGATTTTCATCGCCAGGGCATCCTGCACGTAGCGCTGGATGGCCCGCTTGAGCGGCCGGGCACCGAAGGCCGGATCGTAGCCGACCTGGATCAGGAACTCCTTGGCCTTGTCGGTGAGCTCCACGTGGAAGTTCTGCTCGGCCAGCCGCTTGACCAGGAGATTATTCTGGATATCGACGATTTTGGCAAGATCCTCTCGCGACAGGCTGTGGAAAATGATGATCTCGTCGATCCGGTTGAGGAACTCCGGCTTGAACTGGTGATGAAGGATTTCGTACACCTGCTTGGTCATCTCCTCCCGGCGATCCTCGCCCATCTCCATGATCAGCTGGCTGCCGAGGTTCGAGGTCATGATCAAAATGGTGTTCTTGAAATCCACGGTCCGCCCCTGGCCGTCGGTCATCCGGCCATCGTCCAGGATCTGGAGAAGCACGTTGAATACGTCCGGATGGGCCTTCTCGATCTCGTCGAAGAGGACCACCGAGTAAGGCCGCCGCCGCACCGCCTCGGTGAGATAGCCGCCCTCCTCATAACCCACGTAGCCGGGAGGGGCGCCGATCAACCGGGCCACCGAGTGCTTCTCCATGAATTCCGACATGTCGAGCCGGACCATTGCCTTTTCGGTATCGAACAGGAACTCGGCCAGCGACCGGGCCAGCTCGGTCTTGCCCACCCCGGTGGGGCCGAGAAAGATGAAGGAGCCCAGAGGCCGGTTGGGGTCTTGGAGCCCGGCCCGGGCGCGGCGGACGGAGTTGGCCACCGCCTGGATCGCCTCCTCCTGGCCCACCACCCGTCTAGCGAGCTCCTGATCGGCATGGACCAGCTTTTCCTTCTCTCCGGCAAGGAGCCGGGATACCGGGATGCCGGTCCACCGAGCTACCACGCTGGCGATGTCTTCTTCGTCCACTTCTTCTTTCAGCATCTGGTTGTTTTGCTGAATCTCAGCTAGGCGCTCGTTTTCAGCCGCCAAGCGCTTTTCGAGCTCGACGATCTTGCCGTAGCGGATCTCGGCCACCCGGGCGAGATCGCCCTGGCGTTGGGCCTGCTGTTCCTCGACCCGGGCCTCGTCGATCTCGGTCTTGACCTTCCGGATGTTCTGGATGACCTCCTTTTCGAGCGACCACTGGCCTTTCATGGCGTTGAGCTTCTCGTTGAGATCGGCGAGCTCCGCCTCCACTTTGGCAAGCCGTTCCCGGGAGGCCTTGTCGGTCTCTTTTTTGAGCGCCTCCCGCTCGATCTCGAGGGTCATCCGCTTGCGCTCCACCTGGTCGATCTCGGTGGGCATGGAATCGATTTCGATCCGCAGCCGGGAAGCGGCCTCGTCGATCAGGTCGATAGCCTTGTCCGGCAGGAACCGGTCGGTGATGTACCGGTTGGACATAGTGGCCGCGGCCACGGTGGCTGAATCTTTGATCCGCACCCCGTGGTGCACCTCGTATTTTTCCTTGATGCCCCGCAGGATGGCAATGGTGTCCTCCACCGAGGGTTCCTGCACCAGAACCTGCTGGAAGCGCCGCTCAAGCGCCGCGTCCTTTTCGATATACTTGCGGTATTCATCCAGAGTGGTGGCGCCCACGCAGTGGAGCTCGCCGCGGGCGAGCGCCGGTTTGAGCATGTTGGAGGCGTCCATGGAGCCTTCGGCGGCGCCCGCGCCCACCAGGGTGTGGATCTCATCGATGAAAAGGATGATCTCACCTTCCCGCTTCTGGATTTCTTTCAGCACCGCTTTCAGCCGCTCCTCGAACTCGCCCCGGTACTTGGCCCCGGCCACCAGGGACCCCATGTCGAGGGCCAGCACCTGCTTGTTGCGCAGCCCCTCGGGCACGTCGCCGTTGACGATCCGCTGGGCCAGACCCTCCACGATGGCGGTTTTGCCGACGCCGGGCTCGCCGATCAGCACCGGGTTGTTTTTGGTTCGGCGGGAGAGGACCTGCACCACCCGCCGGACTTCCTCGTCGCGGCCGATCACCGGGTCGAGCTTGCCCCGGCGGGCTTCATCGGTGAGGTTGCGGGTGAATTTTTCCAGGGCCTGGTACTTCTGCTCGGGATTGGGATCGGTGACCCGCTGGCTGCCGCGCACCGAGACCAGGGCGGCCAGGAACTTGTCCTTGCTGACCCCGTTGGTCATGAGCAGCTCGGCTACGGTGGAATCCTTGCTGTCGAGCAGGGCAAGAAACAAGTGCTCCTGACTCACGTACTCATCACGCATCTCGTTGGCAAGCTTGAAGGCGTGATCGAGAACCCGTTTCAGGTGGGGCGACAGGTAGATCTGGCCGAAGCCACCGCCGCTCACCTTGGGCATGTGATCGATTTTTTCCTCGACCGCCGCCAGCATGGACTGCGGCGCGACGCCCATCTTCTGGAGCACCGGCGCCGCAACTCCTTCCGGTTGCTGCAGGAGCACCTGCAGGAGATGCTCGGCCTGGATCTCCTGATGGCCCTTGCTTTCCGCCAGACTCTGGGCCTGCTGCAGCGCCTCCTGGGATTTCATTGTGAATTTATCAATCTGCATTCGTTCCTCCGCAAAGAATCGGTTGCGGCCGGCAAGCCGCGATTGCCTTATTATCTGATATTTCTTGTGAAAATTGGAGAGGCCCTGAAGAACCTTGTGAAAAAAACAGTAAGATCGGCCCGTTGTGCTGTCAAGATCCTGACAGAGTTTTGGGAAAAGAGAAACGGTGGGACGCCGATAAGCGAAGAATTACTGCTTGTAATTGATGATCCGGGTGCGGATCACGTCGGGGTGGGCTTCGATCTGTAGGATCACTTTTTCAGGGATCGCGGCCTCGAGATCGATGAGATTGTAGCCGACCGTCCCATTGCTCTCGTTAAGATAGCTGGCGATATTGATGCCGTGCGCGCCGACGGCCTGAGAGGCGAAGCCGATCATGCCCGGGATGTCGCGATTGATCATGACCAGCCGGGTGTGCACATTGGCAGTGGGAATCGATTCCGCTGTCGGGAAATTGACGCTGTGGGTGATGGTGCCGTACAGCAAATACCCTTTGAGCTCCTGCACGGCCATGCGGGCGCAATTTTCCTCCGATTCCCCGGTGCTGGCCCCTAAGTGAGGCGAGACGATCACCTGAGGGTGGCCGATAGTTGCCCGAGTGGGAAAATCGGTGATGAACAGGCTCAAGGTGCCGCTCGCCAGGGCGGAAAGCACCGCCCCTTCATCCACCACCGGCCCCCGGGCATAATTGACCAGAACCGCGCCCGGGCGCATGTGACCGAGAAGTTCAGTGTTGATGAGGCCCCTGGTCCGATCGGTCAGGGGTACATGAAGGGTGAGGATATCGACATGCTCCACTACCTCTTCAAGCGAGCGGACGAGAACGACCTCAGGAGAAAGGAGATGGATATTTTCAAGGGCCGGGTTGGGATCGAAACCGATGACCTCCATCCCCCGCAACGCCCCGGCATTGGCGACCCGGACTCCGATTTGGCCGAGGCCCAGCACTCCCAGGGTCTTGCCGGCCAGCTCGAAGCCGCGCAGGCCCGACTTGCGGGCCTCAACCTCTCGGGTGATCTCTGAATCGGACCGGCCGGCGAGACCTCGACAGAATTCCAGAGCCCGGTGGATATTGCGGGCCCCCAACCCCAGCATGATGAAAACCAGCTCGGCCACGGCATTGGCGTTGGCCCC
>JARRJE010000252.1:0-3870 GCA_037379765.1 Deltaproteobacteria bacterium | reverse complement strand
ATGATAGGTCGGTCTTCCACCGAATCCCGGTGTCTCCACTTGCGCACCGTGGTTCGGGTGATGCCGTACTTCTCGCTCAGCGCCCGTTCCGACAGTTTGGACTCCTGGATCTCCTTCCGGATGGCAGGGGTGGTTCTGGCGCGTTTGTGCAGCTTGACAAGCATAATGACCTCCGTGTTCAGTCTTCCATGAGGGCCTTCAACCACTCTCTGGCCCGAAAGAGAGGATAGCTTCTCGTTGGGATACTATAACACGGGACTTGATAGCTACTTGATTGTGTTCACGCAGTCATGCGGTCATAGCACTTCGTTATCCCTGATACCTTAGCAGTGGCCGCCTGAATTAATGATCAGGCAGACTTGTCGAAACTCTCCACCGCTCTCTTCTGGAGACTCCCACCCGATTGACCCTTCTGGCCGCCCGCCTTTACAATAGATGTAAACAAAGCCATTTCAAGGAGGTCAGCCATGGTCGAAATTGAAGCCGGATTACCGCTCAGCCTCGATGACGTGATGACCATTGCCGCCGGCAAGCGGGCAAGACTGTCTGTCGAGCTCGCTACCCGTCCCGTTATCGATCGGGCTCCTGCCGAAATAGGGGGATCGGAGGCGGAGGCCTACCTGCTCACCGCCCATTTCCATTTCAACATCGATGGCGAGCCCTACCGGGTTTCCAAGCCATATGTGGAAGGATTTCAGGACGAACCGGGCGAGACAGCAGTCGCTCACCGCAAGATCGCCAATGAGCGGCTGCGCAGGGATTACCGGCGGCTGCAGGAGGCCGGTTTCGAGATCGAGTCGCGCTATTTCGAGACGTTGGTCGCCGCGACTTGACGATCATACATCCTCGCTCGCACCTGGGTTTTTCGGTTTGACAGCAGCAGACCGGACGGGTAAGCAGCAAAGGTCTGCAGACCCCTTTCTCTACATCGGCATCATCTCGGCAACCCGCCGCATTCTCATGATCGAGGCCGAGCACTCCATGCTCGCCAGTTTCGGCCCCAGTGCCACGGGCTGGAGTGAGCTCTGGCCGGTCTTGACCGAGCTGCGGCATCATCCTCGCCCTGGCCCTCGCCCTGCGGCTGGTAAACCAGCATGCGCTGAACGAAGCCGGCGGGCAGGCGATGATCACGAACAACAAGCCACATGGGATTGTTCTTTGAGAGCATCCACAGGATGCTTCAAGGGGATACCCTCAGATTGAACGACTCTCCTTCCTCCCTCACAACGGATCTTCCAAGTCCCCTATGCTCATCAATATTGCATCAACAAGTATCATCTATGTATAATTTTTCTGAGTGGTTCAAGCTGACTTGCATGTCGCCGCCATACTTCTATGGAATCTCTGTATATGGGACGCCGAACCTGTACCAGACTTGCGGTAACAACTCTTCTTTCTGTTTCATAAAAGTGCAGACACGCTTCATCCCAGGGAAGACCACAAAAATCCAGGAGATTTCTCGTCTGCCTTTCAGGATCAACGACCATCTTTTCATATTCAAGAGGATACATAAATCCCGGCAAAACTTCTTCCCAGTGGGCCATTAAGGCCCGATAGAGATTGTAATACTGGCCGATCTCCACCAAATCATAAGCGTAGCCGTGAGGACCAGTAAAATCCATTTTAAATATGGATAAACAATTATCCATAGGATTTCTGATACAATGAATCACCTTGGCATGGGGCAAAATTGCCTTGATGAGACCGACTCGTAAAAAATTATGGGGCATCTTGTCTGTTATATATTCCGCATCATTCGCTTGTCTCCGAATTTTTTCAAGGTAATCAGAGCCAATTCTCGCAAGTGCATCCATTCCGAGGTGTAGCATACATTCCGGGAATTGTGCTATTTCCCTGCCTGTGCATATGCTGCTGGTGATGTGGCCGAGGATCGCCAATTCGCCGGCGCCGAAAACCAACGGATGACTGGCGAGGATCTGCTCGACCAATGTCGTACCCGACCTTGGCATTCCCAATATGAAAATGGGGGACCTGTCCTGATGGCCCGAACCATGATGCGATGCAAAAAAATCAGCGGAAAACACCTCCTTGATTCTTTCAAAGAAATTACAATCATTTTGAATTGAATATTCGTATGATTTTCGTTTCAGCCGGTTTGCCTTCAAAAAATAATTAAACGATTTATCGTATTCTTTGAGGTCACCGAAAACATTTCCTAAGGCAAACCCGAGATCCTTACGCTCTGCCCTAGATAATTTGCCTTCACTATAAAGATTTTCCATTTTTCGCAAAACATCATCATCCTCACTGAATTTCATGATCCGAGACAGTCCCTTAAAAGCAAGGACATTGTCAGGTTTCAAGGAAAGCGCCTTTCTGAGGCTGGCAATGGCACTTTCCTTCCTGCCTAATTCGTTATATATAACTCCTAGGTTGCAAAGCGCCTCGGCATAGTCCGGCTTTTCGTCGAGTGCTTGCCGGAAGCCGACAATCGCCTCTTCCAGCTTGCCCTGAGCCATGAGAAAATTTCCTAAATTGAAGTGGGCCACGGCGCTATGCGGCTTCAATATGAGTACCTGGCGAATGCTGGCGACAGCATCGTCCAACTTGCCTTGATCATAGAAAGCGACCGCCAGATTGAAATGGGCCTCGGCATAGTCCGGCTTCAATGCGATCACCTGCCGAAAACTGGCGATAGCCTCGGTCAGCTTGTTTTGAGCCAGGCAGATGAGACCGAGATTATTCCAGGCATCTGAGTGAACGGGCTGGAGCTTTAGCGCCTTCCGGTAACAACTGGCTGCTTCCTCCAACCGATTCTGCCCGGCAGCGGCCTTCCCACGTCGAAACCACTCTTCAACCGACAGGAACCCCTTCGAATTTCCGGACACCGCCCCAGCCCTGGAAACGGTCACATTTCCCCCCGCTAAACCGCAGCACTTCTTATATCTACTGCCGCTCCCGCAAGGGCAGAGCCGGTTACGTTTGTTTACCATTTAGGAAGTGATAGATGTTGGAGGTCGTGAATGATAACATTCGTTTTTTGGGGATATCAAAGCTGGGCGGCCGTGGCCTGCCCGCTCCGTGTCCATCCTGGTTTTAAAAGGTTCTAAACACCTCCCGATTGCCTGTCAACCCAAGAAATCCGCCTGCGATTGTCTCCACCTGGGTTCTTATATTAACCTTCAAGATGATGATAGGCGAGCCTGCGCGCCGCTCTCGCTCAGCGCCCGCGCGATATTGCGCACCATTTTCCTGAGGAAGCAGAGCCCACGATTCGGAAGAGAATGAGGTCGCCGCAACCGCAACTTCCGCCTTTTGTTGACAAGCCTTGGAGAATTTCTTCTAGAGCCCCCACCGGTCGGTAGAGGCGAAGAAATCAGTAGGCGGTCCGCCGCTGCCGCCATGCGCGCTACCGTCATCATTGCGCGGACCGCTCCTATCTCCACCATATCGCTTGGCTGCACTAGCAGAGCCCCTTGCATCGTCCTGGCATCGGCCTGCTGCCACCCACTTACCTGGTGTCGTCAAATTCAGGGATCAGATTGCACCCTATAGCCGGGGACCCAGCTTACTCAGTTTTTATCGGCATACGCTGGATCGGCGGCGGCCACTACATCATCCTGGCGGCTGTTACGCAGCACCAACCATGATTCAAGCAGAATCCAAGCCTGGAGAAGGAGAATGAGGCCGCTTTGGCCGGCAAGGAAGAGATCGCCCTGATGCCAGAGCCGATCCATGTTGGTCGCCATGGCCCAGCCGGTGACCGCGATCATGAACAGCATGGGCGGCAGGGTGGCCCATATCGCCTTTCCGGCCCGCAGGAGATAGGAGGTGACCGCCAGCAGGGCCAGGCTGGCCAAGAGCTGATTCACCGCTCCGAAAATCGGCCACAGGGCCATGGCCCCTTTG
>JARRJE010000251.1:0-3874 GCA_037379765.1 Deltaproteobacteria bacterium | reverse complement strand
TATTAACCGAACCGCCGGTCATCACTCTATTTGTAAGCAGCACCCCGAAACCGCTGGAGCTTCTCAAATTGTTGCTCAGCCGGCCCCGCACCGCTGCGGCCATGATCAAGTACATATCGAAAAGTGCAGGGCCTGCGAGCAGGGCCTTCAGACAAGGAAATATGGAAGAGGGCATCCGGATATTCGGTGATGCCGTTTTCGGTTCTGGTGGTTATGAACGTTTGCCTCAGGCGCGAAAAAATCAGGTTCTCGACAATCTGACCAATATCAAGGCGGAATTGCTCGGGCCAGGTATGGCGCCCCTCGATACTGGCAAGGTGAGCAACGTTCAGACGCCAACGCTGCTGATCACCGGCGAGCGGAGTATCGATTTGTTTCATCATCTGGCAGATCGGCTTGAGGAGTTGCTTCCGCATTGCGAGCGGGCCGAAATTCCCGGGGCATCGCATATCACCCATGAGGACAATGCAGCGGCCTATAACGCGGCGGTCCTCCCTTTCATCATCACCCACCATCAACAACCCGATAATGATCAAGAGTCCTTAAAGGCACTCAGTTTTTCTGCTAAGTAAATTGAATTTCGAGATATCATGCTGGTAAATTCAAAATTGATCTGCAAGGTCGTGACGAATCGAGAAAAAGCCTGAAGGCGCTGCCATGGGGATTCCGGAGTAGAGAATTATCCATAGCACTCAAAACAGCCTGCCCTTGAGCATTCTTTTCTGATAAATTGGTAAATTAGTTCTGGCCATCTTCCTCAAGAAGTCGGCGATGATCTTTTTCCATTTCCAAGCCGGAGCCGCAGCATGATAACGCAACACTTGATCATCAACCTGCTGCTCATTTTGGTCGTCGCCTGGCTGCTCGGCTCCCTGTTCGCCCGCTTCGGGCTGCCGGTCATGCTCGGCGAACTGCTGGCCGGCGTCATCCTGGGGCCGCCCCTGCTCGGCGTCGTCACCCCGTCGCCCGCCATCGACCTGATGGCCGACCTCGGCATCTTCTTCGTCATGTTCTACACCGGGGTGGAAATGAATCCCCGGGAACTTCTGCATCATATCTGGTCTGCGCTCTCCGTTGCCGTGGGCGGCTTTGTTCTTCCCTTTTTCCTGGGCTTTGCCACTACCATGGCCTTCGGGGGCAGCGTTTTCCAATCCCTGTTTGTCGGCATGGGCGTTTCGATCAGCGCCATTGCCGTGCAATCCGTTATTCTTCACTCCATGCGCATCAACCGTACCGATCTCGGCCACATCATCATCGGCGCCGCCATCGCCGACGACATCCTGTCATTGATCACCCTTTCCATCCTGCTCAGTGTGGTGAAGATCGGCCATGTCGAACTGACCGACCTAGCGGTCATCGTTCTCAAGGTGGTCGCCTTTTTCGGCCTGACCATCCTGGTGGGAGAATTCATACTGCCGCGGTTTACCCGTCGGCTGCACGACCGCGAGGGCAAAGCCTTCACCTTTGCCATGACCGCGGCCCTGGCCATGGCGTACCTGGCCGAACTGGCCGGGCTCCATGTGATCATCGGCGCCTTTCTGGCCGGCCAGTTCGTCCGGCGAGAAATCATGGACGACAAGATTTACGACCTGATCAGGGATCGCTTCTTCGGGCTGAGCTACGGCTTTCTCGTGCCCATTTTTTTCGCCTCGCTATCCTTTCATCTGAAATTCCACTGGAACTGGGCCTTCGTGCTGTTCGCCGCAACTCTCACTCTGGTCGCGGTCCTCGGCAAGCTGCTCGGCTGCGGCCTCGGTCTCTATGCATTCCGGCGAAGCCCCTGGGAATCGATGGTCGTCGGTTTCGGCATGAACGGCCGGGGAGCCGTGGAGCTGGTCATGGCCACCGTGGTCCTCGGTCTGAGCGACCGCTTGCTGGCCGCGGGCCGCATCAGCGAGCCTCTCCTGACCATCGATCAGTTCACCGCCCTCATCTTGATGGCCTTCATCACCACCCTGATGGCGCCGATCGCCCTGAAATGGTCGGTCCGGAGGACCTGCCTGCCCGATGAGAAAGCCGCTTTCTGCAGTCTCATAGGCAGGAACGGCCCTGAAACCTGAGTGGCCTCATCTGGAACAAAGCGCAGCAAACAGAGAGCGGTGGGGACAGAGAGGTTCTAGCCGAATCAAGCCGATTCGAATTTGGGAAGAAAGAGACAATGCGGCGAGCTTCCTCAACCTTTATCGTCGGTGAAATGGAAAAACAGGGAATCATTGCCTGTCCTGTGCAATTGGGTTATCTCATGAAAAGGTGGTTGGCCCGGCCGGCAAAAAGAAATTGGATTCCGGAGTCTAGAAGAATACATCACTTCAAACTGCATTCACCATCTTTGGAGATGGAGGTTCTGATGAATGATCAGAACAAAAGCAATTTCGGTTCCAGTTCTTGACCGCCGTCCGAAGCAACTGGCGGTCGCCAGGACAATGCCCTTCGGCCTTCGGATAAATCAAGCCCGGATGAAACGGCGGCCGGTGATCTTCGCCGGATTCGCACGGCGATAAGGAAAAAATATGCTGAAGTGGCCATTTCCGCAGAAGGGAAATTCCAATATCTCACCGGGAAAGAAGGGGCAGAGGGCTTAGGATACGATCCTGCTCTTTTGCAAGACCTCCGGCCGGAGTTGTTGAACGCCTTCTGTGGGGTCGGGAATCCATTTTCTCTTGGTGAAATCAGGCAGGGAAGTGTCATCCTCGATATCGGTTGCGGGGCGGGTTTGGATATGATTGTTGCCAGTCGGCTGACAGGGCCTGACGGCCGCGTTTACGGCATCGATTTGACAAAGGAAATGGTGAGCCGGGCTCGGGAAAATGTTGCGATGGCAGGAGCTGCCAATGTGGAAATTCAGCAAGTAGGTTCCGATAAAATTCCCTTCGACGATAAGGCACTCGACCTGGTCATTTCCAACGGAGCTATTAACCTTTCCGCGCGCAAAGAAGATCTCTTTCACGAGATTTACCGGGTTCTGAAGCCCGGCGGCCGGCTGCAATTTGCCGATATCGTGGCCGAAAATGAAATCCCCCAAGAATTGACCGGGAGTTTGGAGGCCTGGTCGCAATGAATAGGTGGGACGATCCCAGTTGGGGATCAAATGAGCCTGATGAAGAAAGCCGGTTTCTCTGCTGTTGAATATCTTGGGACGACAGGAGTAAAGACTTCCAAGTTTACCGTCGGTGCTTTGTTCAGAGCGGAGAAATGATCCTGGAACAGCAGCAGGTCCTAATGCCCGAAGAAGTTATTCCGTGAGAAGATAGTCGGCCTGGCCGGAAGGAATGGGATCGTCCCCCCGGTCTTTTGGCAGGGCGGCGATGACCCTAAAGGTGGCCGGCGTTTTGGAAAACTCCTTGATCCGGGATGGGATTCCCCTTTTCAGGGCATGGGTGAGCCCGGCCAGCACCACCACCTGCCGGTCGGGATGCTCTTCCCGGAATTGGACCAGGTGCCAGGCCATGGACTTGTCCCAGAGCACCTGCGCCTCGCAGAAATTGTTGAAGGACTTGCCCTTCTCCTTCGAGTGCATCTGGAAGACCTGCCTGATGTAATGCCGATAACCGGCGGTCACGTCGCAGGTTATGGGCCCCAGCTCGCCCCGCTCTTCCGCGCTCAAGGCCTGAAAGCCCTCCTTGGCCACTTTTCTGCTGATGGCCGGAGGGATATTCAGCCCGATCAAGGGGATGTCGTGATTTTTGGCATACTCCAGGATGTCCCGATAATTCGGCCAGGGAAGCCCCCAGTTCAGATAATAGAGACGGATGAAGGAGTTCATGTCCAGCTTGCCTTGAACCCATTCGTCGAGCGCCGGCTGGCTCTTGGCCCAGAACATCTCATGCCGATGGCCAGGGGCGTGCCCTTTCGCTCCAGCCCTTCGATGACCTGC
>JARRJE010000250.1:0-3885 GCA_037379765.1 Deltaproteobacteria bacterium | reverse complement strand
GAACGGTTTGAAGGCCCGGGACCGTTTCGTCATGATCCAGTGCGTCGGCTCCAGGGAGCAGCCTTTTAACTATTGCTCACGCATCTGCTGCCAGGATGCAGTCAAGAACGCCATCGCCATCAAGGAGCGCTCTAGGGCAACCCAGGTGGTGATCCTCTACCGCGACATGCGCACCTACGGGCTGCGGGAGGAATATTACCACAGGGCCCGCGATCTGGGGGTCCTTTTCGTGCGCTACGAACCGGACGAAAAGCCGATGGTCCACCGCAACGAGGAGGGGCTTTCGGTCACCGTTCGGGACCAGCTGCTCGACCGCGAGCTGGTCATCGGCGCCGATTACGTGGTGCTCTCCACCGGGCTCCGGCCGCATGACGCCAACGGCGAGCTCGGCAAACTGTACAAATTGACCCGCAACGAGGACGGCTATTTCCTTGAAGCGCACGTCAAACTGCGGCCGGTGGATTTCCCCTCGGAAGGAATCTTTGTCGCCGGCCTGGCCCACGGGCCCAAGAACCTGGACGAGACCATCGCCCAGGCCCAGGCCGCGGCCGGCAGGGCCGGGATGCTGCTGTCCCATGAAAGCCTTTCTGCTTCCGGCATCATCGCCAGGCATGACCGGCAGAAATGCATGTCGTGCCTGGCCTGCGTCCGGGCCTGTCCCTTCGACGCCACGTACATCGATCAGGACGGCAGGGTGAGCCACAACGAAATCAAGTGCACCGGCTGCGGCATCTGCGCCGGGATTTGTCCGGCCAAGGCCTTTCAGGTCAATAATTTCAAGGACGGGCAGATCAACGGGATGATCGACGCCCTGCTGGAGGAGACAGTCTGATGCCGGGAGTGCAGGCCGTCCGAACAGTGGACGAACCATGTGCAGAAGAGATCGAGCGGGCCGACGAGATGGAAGAAAGCGCTCACCAACAGCCGCGGATTATCGCCTTTGCCTGTCATTACTGTGCCTTTGCCGCCGCGGATCTGGCCGGCGTCATGCGGCTTTCCTACGAGCCCAGTGTCACCATCATCCGGCTGCCCTGCACCGGCAAGCTCGATCACTCTCACGTCCTGCGCGCCTTCAGGCGGGGAGTGGACGGGGTCTTCGTGGCCGGCTGACTGGAGGGACAATGTCATTTCCTGGAAGGAAATATCAACGCCAGAAAAAGAATCGAGCACCTGAAGACCCTGCTGGCTCAGGTCAATATCGAACCGGAACGGCTGGAGATGTTCAACCTGTCCGCGGCCATGGGGCCGCGCTGGGCGGAGATCTGCCTGGAATTCCACGAGCGGATCAAAAGAATCGGCCCCTCGCCGGTGCGGCTCGCCCTGGAACGGCAGCAGAAGGATTTCAAAAAGCGCAAGGATTAACAGAATCGCAAAACCACAATTTCGCGCAACGACTGAAGATGCAAAGAAAAAAATATCCAATAAATCAAAGGAATGATGGGTTTCAAAAGTCTTTTTCCACACAGAGCACAGGGATCACAGAGAAAAAGCATAAGAATTTAGCAGTTTATCTCTGTGTCCTCTGCGCTCCCTGTGTTAAATTACTGATTTTATGGAAGATATTCAAGGACTCATTTGCGACTTCGCAGCTTCGCGTGAACCAATAAATTTTTTGCGAATCCAGAAAGGATTAAAAGCATCATGATTGTAGGCCAACAAAAACCTCTGGATGAAATCTGGGAAATGATCCGCGGCCACCGGCGGCTGCTGGTTCTGGGCTGCAACAGCTGCGTGGCGGTCTGCCATCAGGGAGGCGGCAAGCAGGCCGAGGTCCTGGCCTCCCAGCTCGACATCCGAGCCGTGCAGGAGCAGGCGGACGTCACCCTTCAACATGGCGGCATCGAGCGGCAGTGCGAGCATGAATTTTTTCAAGCGGCCGCCGCGGAGATCGAGCAGGCTGAAGCCGTGCTCAGCCTCGCCTGTGGGGTGGGGGTCCAGTTCATGGCCGAGAAATATCCCTCCCTGCCGGTCTATCCGGGCCTCAACACCACTTGTCTGGGGGCCGTGCCCCAGCCCGGCCATTTCGTTGAAAAATGCCAGGCCTGCGGCAACTGTCTCCTGGCGGCAACCGGCGGCATCTGTCCCATCGCCCGCTGCGCCAAGCGGCTTCTGAACGGCCCCTGCGGCGGTGCTTCCAACGGGAAGTGCGAGATTGATCCGGGGACGGACTGCGCCTGGCAGTTGATTATTGATCGACTGGAAGCCCTGGGGCGCCTCGATGAATATGAGAGGCTCGCTCCCTTGAAGGACTGGTCCGCGGGCCGGGCCGGCGGCCCGCGAAAATTCGAGATCGAGGAGTACCTGCCGTGAACCTGAACACAGCCAGCAAGCTGGAGCGGGTCCTGAAGGCAGGGCATCTGGCGGTCACCTCGGAGTGCGGACCGCCGCGGGGCAGCGATCCGCAGGCCATCCTCGAAAAAGGCCGGCTGCTGCAGAATCATGTCGATGCCGTCAACGTCACCGACAACCAGAAATCCACCACCCGGCTCTGCAGCCTGGCCGCCTGTATTCACCTGAAGCAGCTGGGGTTGGAGCCGGTCCTGCAGATGGTCACCCGCGACCGCAACCGCATCGCTCTGCAAAGTGATATCCTGGGGGCGGCCTCCTTCGACATCAACAACATCCTTTGCCTCTCCGGCGATCACCAGAGCTTCGGTGACTGTCCCGAGGGGCAGAACGTCTTCGACCTCGACTCCATGCAGTTGCTCCAGACGGTCCGGCACATGCGGGACAGCGGCAAGTTTCTCAACGGTGACGAGATCAAACGGCCGCCGGCCATGTTCGTGGGCGCGGCTGCCAACCCCTTTGCCGATCCTTTCAAAATCCGGGTCCCCCGGCTGGCCAAGAAGGTGGCGGCCGGGGCGGAATTCATCCAGACCCAGTGTGTTTACGACGTCGCCAAGTTTGAAAAATGGATGGCGGGAGTGCGGGAACGGGGCCACCACCGGCAGGTTTTCATCCTGGCGGGCATCACCCCCATGAAATCGGTGGGCGTCGCCCGCTACATGCAGTCCAAGGTGCCCGGCATGGACGTGCCCGACGAGCTGATTAGCAGGATGGCCGGCGTTACCAGGGAAAAACAGGCAGAGGAAGGCATCAAAATCTGTCTGGAAACCATTGAGCGGTTGAAAGAGGTCGAAGGGGTGAGCGGCTTTCACGTCATGGCCATCGAATGGGAGAGCAAGGTGCCGGAAATCGTGGAGAGGGCCGGGCTGTTTCCCCGCCCCCAGGTTTGAAAGGGAGGTCCCATGAGTTCATTCGCATGCCTTACTGATGACTGCCTGGAGAAGGATATGGCCGGCAAAAGCAAGATGGTGATCGAGGTGATGTACAAGGCGGACTACTGCCTGCTCTGCTATTACATGGACGAGGCGGTGCGCCAAATTCTACCGAAATATCAAAAACACGTGGAATACCGGCGGGTGGATTTCCTGAAGGGCGACGGCAAAAAGCGTTTTCTGGAGCTGTCCGTCTCCCTGTTCGGAGAAGAAGGGGTTTACAAGAAGCTGCGCCTTGTCCCGATCCCGTCGCTGTTCATCGACGGCGAGCTATATTTCGATGCCATTCCTCCCCGGTACATGCTGGAGGAGGCCATCGAAGAGATCATTCTCAAGAAACGAGGCAAGGATTAATAACAACCGGGACAAAATCGTGATGGAAAAGGTCGTGGTCGATGTTCTGCTGACTGATTTCAGGCAGTGACTGGCCTGCGTCTACATGGCGGAATCGGTAAAGGCTTTACCGGACGATATCCAGAAGATGATGAAAGTCCACCAGTGGGACATGCGGACCATGGAGGGCAGCAGGAGGTTTTTCGCCCTGAAGGCCAAGTCCCTGCCCGCCATCGCTCTGGACGGGGAGCTGGTTTATCAGGCACTGATTCCC
>JARRJE010000249.1:0-3892 GCA_037379765.1 Deltaproteobacteria bacterium | reverse complement strand
CGGCCCTGGACGCCGGCCGGCACGTGTTTACCCTAAACACTCTGCTCGGCCGGGTTTTGCCGCCTGAGGAATTCCTTCGCCGAAAGGCCACCGGGGAATGGATCCCGCCGGTCCGGGAGATCTTCCCCTTCATCATAGGCTCCATGTCCTTCGGCGCCTTGTCGCCCAACATGTGGCTCGGATTGCTGCAGGGCGTGGCTTACTGCAACGAGGTCCTGGGGATTCCAGTGGTCATGGCCACCGGCGAGGGCGGCTGCCCGCCTTGGGTGCTGAAAAGCCGGTTCCTCAAGTACATCATTCTCCAGATCGCCTCCGGCTACTTCGGCTGGGACGAGATCATCCGGGCCATTCCTGAGATGCAGAGTGATCCGGCGGCCATCGAGATCAAGTACGGTCAGGGGGCCAAACCCGGCGACGGTGGGTTGCTCATGTGGTTCAAGGTGAGCAAGCTCATCGCCCGGCTGCGCGGCGTCCCCGAAGGGGTCGACCTGCCCTCGCCCCCGGTGCACCAGACCCTGTATTCCATCGAAGAGTCGGTCATGAAGATGATCCAGACCCTCTCCATGGCATGGGATTTCCGGGTGCCGGTCTATCCGAAGATCTCGGGCTCTACCTCGGCCAAGGCGGTGCTCAACAATCTGGTGCGCAATCCATACGCCGCGGCCCTGCTTATCGACGGCATCGACGGGGGCACCGGGGCGGCATACAACGTCAGCATGGACGCCACCGGCCACCCCATCGCTTCCAACCTCCGGGAGTGCTACCTCGACTTGGTCGCCCAAGGCAAGCAGAACGAAATTCCGCTTTTTGCCGCCGGGGGCGTTGGCAAAAACGGCAACGTCACTCAGAACGGCATGGCTCTCATCATGCTGGGGGCGAGCGGCATCCACATGGGTAAGTACATCATGCAGGCGGCTGCCGGCTGTCTCGGCAGCGAGCGCAATCGCTGCAACGTTTGCAACATCGGCATTTGCCCCAAGGGCATCACTAGCCAGAATCCAAAAATCTACCGGCGACTTGACCCGGATGAGGTGGCCCAGCGGGTGGTGGAGACCTTCATGGCCATCCGCACTGAGATGAAAAAAATCATGGCGCCCCTGGGCCGCTCCCAGAGCCTGCCCATCGGCATGTCGGACGCCATCGCCATCAACGACCGGGCTGCCGCCGATCGGCTGCAGATCCGTTATGTCTGCTGATGAGAGTGGAGTTGATAAGGATTTTACGGGGAAAATCGAAGATTGGGGGATTTCCTTCAGTCCCTCAGTCCACCTGATTTTTCAAGGATACGAGAATGACCAAGATCACCCTGCTTGACCCGATCACCGTCAAAGGTCTGAACGACCAAGGCCACCGACTCCGTTCCAAGGAGTTCATGGAGAAAGTCCAGGAAGCCGTCCGCCAATCGAACCAATTGATCCTGGAGACTTACGGCCAGCACAACGTGGGCGGCCGGCTCCGCCACGAGCTCGGCACCGTGCACATCCGGGTCAAGGGACCATGCGGGCAGCGCTTGGGCTGCATGGGCCAGCCGGGCACCACTATCGTCTGCGAGGGTCCAGCTTCAGACGATGTCGGCTACCTCAACATCGGTGCCGACATCATCGTGCTCGGCGATGCCACCAACGGCGTTTGCAACGCCACGGCCCAGGGCCGGATCCTCATCGGCGGCTCCATCGGCGCTCGGGGCCTGACCATGACCAAGTGGAACCCGGACTACGGGCGACCGGAATTGTGGGTGCTTGGCTCGGTGGGCGACACATTCGCCGAGTTCAATTGCGGCGGCGTCGGGGTGGTGTGCGGGGTGGAAGCCAAAAACCCGGAGAACGTCCTGGGCTACCGGCCTTGTGTGGGCATGGTGGGCGGCTTGATTTATTACCGGGGCCGGACCGACGACTCATATTCCCGCACCAACGTCAAGGAGATCGTCCCCGATGACGTCCAGTGGGAATGGCTCATGGAGCATATGCCTGCGTATCTGGGGTCCATCGGCCGGTCGGAGCTCCTGGAACAATTGTCCGTGCGGGAAGAATGGAAAATCCTGATGGCCATCCCGCCCCAGGAACGGGCCCTCATGTTCAGCGGCCCCATGCCCATGGAGCAATTTCGAGCCAAGATCTGGAACCCCGGTTTCGCCGGCCCGGATGCTCCCAGCGGGGGCGATCCCCTTCGCGACCTGGCCCCCGGGCTGGACCGGAGCCCCATCGGCACCATTGTCACCGGTGAGCTGCGCCGCCGCCAGCCTTACTGGGCCAACAGCGAGTACGCGGCCCCCTGCACCTTTTACTGCCCCACCCACATCCCGACCATCGACCGCCTCCGCCTCCTGCGGGAAGGAAAAAGCAAAGAGGCCTATCAGCTGGTGCTCAGCTACACGCCGCTGCCCGCTTCCATCTGCGGCCACATCTGCCCCAATCTCTGCATGCAGAACTGCTCCCGCCAGAACGTCGATCAGAGCATCGACATCGCCATGCTGGGCCGGGCGGTGCGAGATGCCGAGCTGCCGCCCTTTGCCGCGGCCACCGGCAAGAAGGTGGCGATCATCGGCGGCGGGCCGGCCGGCATGAGCGCCGCCTGGCAGCTGGCCCAGGCCGGCATCGAGGCCCATATCTTTGAAAAGGGCCAACAGTTGGGAGGCAAGCTCGCCCAGGTCATCCCCTGGGACCGGCTGGCCAAGGCGGTCTGGGACCGGGAGATTGAGCGTTTTCTCGCCGCTCCGAACATCCAGGTCAACTTAGGGAGCGAGGTGACCCGGGAGCGGCTCGAGGAATACAAAAAAGAGTACGACTACATCATCGTCGCGGTGGGCACCCACGAGCCGCGGCGCATCCCCTTCCCCGGCCACGAAAAGGTCATCGCCGCCCTCGATTTCCTGAAGGCGGCCAAGAGCGACTCTCCTCGCAGGCCGGGCAAGCAGGTGGTCATCATCGGCGCCGGCAACGTGGGCTGCGACGTGGCCTGCGAGGCCTACCGGCTGGGGGCCGAACAGGTGACCCTGGTGGATATCCAGAAGCCGCTCGCTTTCGGCAAGGAAAAGGCGGCGGCCGAGGCCCTGGGCGCCAAGTTCAAGTGGCCGGTCAACACTCGGGAGGTGACCGATGAAGGGCTGGTCACCGCTGACGGCGAGGTCATTCCCGCCCAGACCGTGATCATTTCCATCGGCGATATCCCGGCCATCGGTTTTCTTCCCGCCGAGGTGGAGACCATCAAGGCGGCGGGCGGCACCTGGATCAAGACCGACGCCTCCGGCCGCACCAGCGACCCCAAGATCCTGGCGGTGGGCGACGTGGAGCGGCCGGGCCTGGCCACCAATGCCCTGGGCAGCGGCCGGAATGCCGCCGGTTTCGTGATCGCCGCTCTCAGCGGCAAAGAATGGCAGCCCTTCGGCAAGAAGGTGATTGTCCCCGACGCCCTCACCCTTGAGCATTACTGCCCGGAGCCGGTGACCGACACCGCCGAGGCGGAGGCGGATCGCTGCGCGAGCTGCGGCACCTGCCGGGATTGTCATCTCTGCGAAACGGTCTGCCCCACCCAGGCCATCTCCCGCCGCGACCTCGGCGAACTCGGCTACGAGTACGTGTCCGATCCGGAGAAATGCATCGCCTGCGGCTTTTGCAGGGATACCTGCCCCTGCGGGGTCTGGACCATGCGTCCCTTCTGAAGCGGACCCAGGCACTGCATCTTCGCACGATCGCTCCTGCCCGCATAGCGCTGCTATAGCGTGCCATCGCGCTTGTGCAAATCTGCGGCACCTGGGACCGCTTCCGGAATCTTTCATGCCCCGGTAACACTTCTTGCCAGACCTGGCATCTCTTCAAAAGACGACCACCGTCCTTTTTTTCTTTTCCTCCAGCTCCAATTTCCGTTCCGGGCGGCTTGCGGAGGCATGCCTTGC
>JARRJE010000248.1:3923-6300 GCA_037379765.1 Deltaproteobacteria bacterium | reverse complement strand
GAATTGCCTGGAACCGTGAGCGTTCGAGAAGGGTGCAGATGCAAGGCGGCAACTCGTTGATTATACTCATGTATATCAACGAGTTGCCAACACAGCAGTTGCACTCTTATCGGGCGCCCCGCAAGGCGGCGGGGTGAACCGAAGCTCTACGGTTGAAAATAGTTATTATGCTCGACCACAAACAATTCCCCTTGAATCCCGGCACGAGCCGTCACGGATTCAGGGATTACTGATGGGCCATGACCTCCCGCATCTTGGCTTCCTTGTCCTCGATCAGCTCGCCGCTCACGTCGACGATTACCTTGTGGATCTTCCCGCTGAAGCTGAAGGGCGGCCGGTAATCGAAGGT
Source organism: Deltaproteobacteria bacterium (assembly GCA_037379765.1). Taxonomy (GTDB): domain Bacteria; phylum Desulfobacterota; class Desulfobulbia; order Desulfobulbales; family UBA5123; genus JAJYKH01. The sequence goes on along the minus strand of JARRJE010000248.1, from coordinate 5,951 downwards.
GACCGGCGCCCCTGCGTCGGCGCCGCAGGAGATCCCTCCGGCCAGGCCGAGGGAGATGGGGATGGTGACGGGCAGCTCCATCTCCCCGACGGGCTGGTCGCCGAAATAAAGCCGGGCCCGGCCGGGCGCGCCTGTGCCGTTTTTGATGTCCGGCGCGCCGGTGGGCTCGAACTCGAAGCGCAGCTGCTGCCTCCCTTCGGGCACCGGCCGGTCGGACTCCAGATGGAAGCGCTCCGCCGCCACATAGTTATAGGCGTAATGGAGGCTGCCCTTTTTCATATAGAGCGAGTACCCGCCGTCCACGCCGCCCGCGGAGAGCAGGACCCCCTCAGCGCCCTCGGCGACCTCCACGTCCGCGGTGATGACGTGGGGGCGGTTGAGAGTGGAGGGGGCCGCGGTCGGCGGAACGACCTGGGTGCCCGGATAATAGGTATAGTGTTCCTGCCGGACGCCGATGGTCGGCCGCTCCTCGGCGAGCCGGATCTGGCCGCGGCCGTCCACGGGCAGCACATTGTACTTGCCGGCCTCCACGTACCACTGGGCGATCATCTCGATGAGCCGCGGCCTGTTCTCGGCCGCCACGTTGTGGTTCTCGGCAAAGTCCCGGTCCACATGGTAGAGCTCCCAGCCGTGGGCATCGAGATCGAGGAGGGTCTCATCTGAAATGGGCATGCCGAAGGGTTTCCCCGCTTCCTTGAACGAGGGGCCCGGCCAGGGGCAGACGGCGCGCCAGCCGCTGTGATAGATCGACCGGTGGCCGAGCATCTCGAAATACTGCGTCACCCGTTTCGAGGCCGCCTCGGAATCCTCGAAGCTGTAAGCAAAGCTTACCCCTTCAATGGGAGACTGGGCGACCCCCCGGATCTGGGAGGGGGACTCGAGATCGAGGCACTCCAGCACCGTGGGGAGCATGTCGATGGCGTGGGCGTACTGCGTCCTGATTTCGCCCTTGGCCCGGATGCCCTTGGGCCAGTGGACGATGAAGGGATCGCTCGCCCCGCCGCGATAGGTTTCGCGCTTCCACCGCCGGAACGGAGTGTTGCCGGCCCAGGCCCAGCCCCAAGGATAATGATTGAAGTATTTGGGACCGCCCAGGTCATCGATGGCCGCCAGGTTCTGCTGGAGATCATCGGCCACGTTGTTGAAGAATTTGTTTTCGTTCACGGAGCCGTTCGGCGGCGCGACAGCTCCGCCTCCTCAGGGACGATACCCAGCCGTTTCTGCTGCGCGAACACCTTCTCGCGGTATGCATCCCAGCCGTCATCGAACTTGCCTTTGTACATCTCCGCCCAGACCTTGGGCACGTGGTGCGGCGCATGCATGGCGCCGGGACAGAAATACAGGAAGAAGGGCTTGTCCGGGGCCACCTGCTTGGAATCGGCAATGAAACTGATCGCCTTGTCGGCCAGGTCCTCGGTCAGGTGATACCCCTCCTCCGGCGTTTTCGGTGGGTCCACCGTGTGGTTGTCGTACACCAGCTCGGGGTAGTACTGGTGGGTGTCACCCCCCAGGAACCCGTAGAAGCGTTCGAACCCGCGCCCCAACGGCCAGCGGTCGTAAGGCCCGGCGGCAGAGCCCTGGTCGGCCGGGGTCAGATGCCATTTGCCGACGGCGTAGGTGCTGGAGCCGTGCTGGAGCAGAATCTCCGACAGGAACCCGTTCTCGAAGGGGATGTAGCCGTCATACCCCGGGTAGCCGGTGGAGATCTCGGTGATGCCCGCCATGTGGTTCGAGTGGTGGTTGCGGCCGGTCATGACGCACGACCGCGTGGGCGAGCTGAGCGCGGTGGTGTGCATGTTGTTGTAGCGCAGCCCGTTTTCCGCCAGGCTGTCCATGTTGGGCGTCGCGATGGGGCTGCCGTAGCAGCCTAGATGGCCGAAGCCGGTGTCGTCGAGCACGATGAACAGCACGTTCGGTGCGCCTTGCTTCGCGCGCAGCGGCGCCGGCCAGGCGGGCGAAGATTGGTCTGCGGTCCGGCCGACCACACCGGGAAACGTGGTTCCGGGTTTGTATTCCGTCAGATTTCCT
>JARRJE010000248.1:0-3895 GCA_037379765.1 Deltaproteobacteria bacterium | reverse complement strand
TTTCTCCTCCCGCGAAACGCTGACGGTCTCGCAAAAAGTCCTTTCTCACCACAGAGGACACAGAGATCACAGAGAAAAGGCAAAAAATTAATGACTTATCTCTGTGTCCTCTGTGCTCTCCGTGGTCAATTTCTGGTTTTTTGCAAATCCATCAACCTTGGCTCCCTGCCAGGGCCAGTGGCCCTCCACTTCCATGCTCAGCGACCATCCCAGAAACGTTCGGATCACGACCAGGGCTCCCAGCACGGCCAGGTTCGCAAGGGTGGGCTCGATCGCCACGGTGCGGATGATATCGGCCGCCACCAGCAGTTCGAGCCCGAGCAGCAACGCCTTGCCGAGCACAATCCGGTAGCGCTGGTAGCCTTCTCGCACCTGCTTGGCCGAATGTCCGAGCCACCTTGCCGTCCCCATGAGGATGACCACCAGCATGATGGCCACTGCCAGGACTTCTACGAGAGTCGCCGCGAGCTCGATCCATTCCGCAATGTGCCCCTGGTTCACCTCCCGGCTCCTCGCTAGTGCAGGCTGCCGTCGGTGGCCTGCTTCATTTTTTCCAAGACGCTGTCCAGGTTGAAGGAAGCCGGTTTCTGCCGAGGCGGAAACTCCTTGAACGACTGGATCTGCTTGGCGGTCAACCCTTGAGCGGCATAGATGCCCGGGGCGTGATCGAGAACCCAATCCCAGTACGTGTTGGAGCTCTCATCGGCCCGCTCGAAGGGATCGCGCCGCAAGTTGAACATTTTCGGCAACCGCAATTCGACAAAAGGTTCGGCCCAGACCATCATGCCTTTAGCGCGCTGTTCCATGAACACAATCTTCCAGTCATTGATGCGGATGGCGGTCACCTTCCCGTCGTCGTTGGCATAGAAGAACCAGTTGCGCGGGGATTCATCGGTCTCGCCGGTCAGGTAGGGCAGGATATTGTACCCGTCGATGTGCACCTTGAAGCTTTTCTCGCCCGCCTGGTGCCCCTTCTTCAATTTCTCGACGACATCCGGCTCCCCGGCGGCCGCCAGCAGGGTGGGCAGCCATTCCTGATGGGTGACGATGCCGTTGAGCACCTTGCCGGCCTCGAACTTGCCGGGCCAGCGCACAAAGCAGGGCACGCGGTAGGCGCCCTCCCAGTTGGAGTTCTTTTCGCTGCGCCAGGGGGTGATACCGGCATCCGGCCAGGAGTTGTAATGCGGGCCGTTGTCCGTCGAGTATTGGACAATGGTGTCTTCGGCGATGCCCAGTTCGTCCAGCACGGCCAGCAGCCGGCCGACCGCCCGGTCGTGGAGCATCATGGCGTCGTTGTAAAAACCTTGGCCGCTGATGCCTTCCGCCTCTTCGGGGATGTGGGTGCGGAAATGCATGTGGGTGGAATTCCACCACACGAAGAAGGGCTTGCCTTCGGCATGGGCTTTCTTGATGAATTCGATAGTGCGTTCGGTGACATCATCGTCGATGGTTTCCATGCGCTTCCGGGTAAGGGGGCCGGTATCCTCGATGGTCTGCTTGCCCACGCGGCCGAAACGCGGGTCTTCGAAGGGATCGTCCTTATCCGTGGCCTTGCAGTGCATGACACCGCGTGGGCCGAAACGTTGCCGGAATTCGGGGCTCTTGGGGTAGTCGGGATGCTCGGGCTCCTCCTCGGCATTGAGGTGATACAGGTTGCCATAGAATTCATCGAAGCCATGGACCGTCGGCAGGAACGCGTTCCGGTCGCCAAAATGGTTTTTGCCGAACTGGCCGGTGACGTAGCCGAGGGGCTTGAGCAGGTCGGCGATGGTGGGGTCCTCGGCCTGCAGGCCCAGGTCAGCGCCCGGAATGCCCACCTTGGTCAGTCCGGTGCGGATCGGGTTCTGGCCGGTGATGAAGGCGGCCCGCCCGGCGGTGCAGCTTTGCTGGGCGTAATAATCGGTGAATTCGATTCCCTCCCGGGCGATGCGGTCGATGTTGGGGGTGCGGTATCCCATGGCGCCGCGGTTGTTGTGACTGATGTTGTACCAGCCAATGTCGTCTCCCCAGATGATGAGAATGTTGGGTTTCTTTTCATCAGGCATGGTTTTCATCTCCTTGTGTAATTCGCGGGAAGAGGTTCGCGGATGGGCGCACCGGATTCGGGACGACCGTGGCAACGCTTGACCTTGCGCCCGCTGCCGCAAGGACAGGGATCGTTGCGGCCGACCTTGGCCAATGGTGTGGTCATTTTGGACTCTTCGGCGGCCAAAATGGCCATCACCTCAGCTGCCGGCCGGCCCCGCCGGATCAAACCGGCCATGAGTTTGGCCGGATAATCAATGTGGTGGAAAAAATGCTTGAAGCCGGCGCACAGATAATTCAAGCCTGGTTCGCCGTCCGGGGTCTTGATAAAACGGTTCTTGGGACATTCGCCATGGCAGGCAAAGCGTACGTCGCATGCCAGACAGGACCGGGGCAAGGCGTCGCGCTTGTCTCGCCCGAACAGGCGTTGCTTCTCGGAAGCGACCATATCGATCATATGTTGGTCCCGGATATTGCCCAGCCGGTAGTCGGGTTCCACGAAATGGTCGCAGGCATAGAGATCGCCGTTGTGCTCCAGGGCTAGACCCAGGCCGCAGGTCTTTTCAAAGGCGCACATGCCCGAGGGTAAGCCCAGCCAGCGGCGGGCCGCGGCCTCGAAGGTCTGCACGTATACCCGGCCCACGTCGCGGCGCACCCACTCGTCGAAAATGTCGATCAGGAAACGGCCGAACTGTGCCGGCTTGACCGAGCGATCCGACACCCGCGAGCCTTGCTGGAGAAGCTGCCCGCGGCCTTCTTTATGGTCGAACCGCTCGACAACTGGGATGAGCTGGATCCAACTTGCCCCCAGCTCGTCGCGCAGAAATCGATAGACCTCTAAAGGATGGCCGGCGTTGACACGGTTGACGGCCACCAGGACGTTGTATTCGACTCGGTGCTTTTGCAGGAGCCGCACTCCCTGCAGCACCTGGGCAAAGGTTCCTTTCCCCTCTTTGTCCCGCCGGTAGGCATCGTGCAGCTCCCGCGGCCCGTCGATACTGATACCGATCAGAAAATCGTTTTCTTTAAAGAACCGGCACCAGTCGTCGTTCAGCAGCGTACCGTTGGTCTGCATCGTGTTCTCGAAGACCATGCCCGGCCGGGCGTACCTTTTCTGCAGTTCGATGGCCCGCCGATAGAAGTCGAGGCCTATCAGGGTGGGCTCGCCGCCTTGCCAGGCCATGGTCACCTGCTGGGTGAGATGGGCCTCGATAAGCTGCCGGATGTAAGTTTCGAGGATTTCGTCGGACATGCGAAAGGTGCTGCCGGAATAAAGGCTTTTTTTCTTTAGGTAGAAGCAATAGGCGCAAGCCAGATTGCAGGCTGCTCCGGTCGGTTTGGCCAGCAGATGGATGCGGGGCGGGATGGACGGAGGCGCCGCCGACCCTATTTGAGGAGTTGGTGTAACCGGGCTTGTCCTTTGTTGGCTTGCCATTGGTATCCTTCCAACGCGAAATTTATTTTTCTGGATGCCGAGCTCGTAAACCCTCTCTGGTGCCCTTTGCGGTCAGCATGATGGCCACCGCCAAAACCTCGACCAGGGTTGCTGCGAGCTCGATCCATTTCGCAAGGTGCTCCACGGTTCACCGGCCGTCCCCGGATATCTCCTGGAGCAGCATCTCGGCATCCTTGTATCCCGGATGCTGCGCGACGATGGTCTGGAGCGCCCTGACCGCCTCGTCTCTCTCTCCCCGTTGGTTCAGGTAGAAGGCGAGGGTAAAACCATACTTGGGTTCCTCGGGCCTGAGGTCTGTCGCCTTCCTGCACCAGGAGATGGCTTCATTGAGACGGTCCTTCGCCGTGATGACGCAGAGATTGTAAGCGGCCTGGGCCATCTGGGGATCAGCTTGAACCGCTTTTTTGAGATAGC
>JARRJE010000247.1:0-3930 GCA_037379765.1 Deltaproteobacteria bacterium | reverse complement strand
AAAAGTCCCGTTGGAGAAATTGCGCAATATCGGCATCATGGCCCACATCGATGCGGGCAAGACGACGACGACCGAACGCATTCTCTACTACACGGGGCGATCGCATAAGCTTGGCGAGGTCCATGACGGCGCGGCCATCATGGACTGGATGGAACAGGAGCAGGAGCGTGGCATCACCATCACCTCGGCGGCCACGTCCTGCATCTGGAAGGACCATCAGATAACGATTATTGATACCCCAGGGCATGTGGACTTCACCGTCGAGGTGGAGCGCAGCCTACGGGTGCTCGACGGGGCCATTGCCATCTTCTGTGCCGTTGGCGGCGTCGAGCCCCAGTCCGAGACGGTCTGGCGACAGGCGGAACACTATCACGTTCCCCGCATCGCCTATATCAACAAGATGGACCGGATCGGAGCCGATTTCTGGCGCTGCATTCAAATGATGGGCGACAGATTGGGCGCCAACGCCGTCCCGATCCAAATCCCGGTCGGGAGCGAAGATACCTTTAGCGGCGTTGTCGATCTCATCCGTGAGAAAATGTTGGTCTTCGACGAGACCACTCTGGGTATGCGGGTTGAGGAACACCCCATCCCGGAGCACCTTCGGGACCAGTCCACGGCTGCACGTATGGCCCTCCTCGAGAAGCTGGCCGACTTCGATGAGGGGGTCATGGAAAAGTACCTGGAAGAACAACCGATTACAGTCGAGGAAATTGATCGGGCTCTGCGGGCCGCTACACTGGGGTTGCATATCGTCCCCGTGCTCTGCGGCAGCTCCTTCAAGAACAAAGGAGTGCAGCCCTTGCTCGACGCGGTGATCTCCTATCTGCCTTCGCCTGTCGAGGTGCCGGCCATGGCCGGCCGCAATGCCGAGGGCGAAGAGATCGTCCGCAAGACGAGTGACCAGGAGAAGACCTGCGCTCTCGTTTTCAAGCTGACGAGCGACCCCTTCGTCGGCAATTTGGCCTATCTGCGCATGTATTCGGGGGTGATCAAAGCAGGCGGCGAGTTTTACAACCCCGCCAAGCGCAAGAAGGAAAAGATTGGCCGGCTGCTGAAGATGCATGCCAATAAGAGGGAAGAGGTCAAGGAGATCGGCGCCGGCGACATCGCCGCCGTAGTCGGGCTGCGCTTCACCGCGACCGGAGATACCCTCTGCGGGAAGGGTGACTTCATCCTGCTCGAGACCATGGATTTTCCTGAGCCGGTGATCAGCGTCGCCATCGAGCCGAGGGGCAAGGCTGACGAGGAGAAGCTGGAAGACAGCCTGGCCAAAATCGCCTTGGAAGACCCGACATTCCGGGTGACCACCAATCCGGATACCGGCCAAAGGCTTATCTCCGGGATGGGCGAGTTGCACCTGGAAATCATCGTTGAGCGGCTGGTGCGGGACTTCAAGGTTGCTGCCAACGTGGGTAAGCCCCAAGTTTCCTACCGGGAGACGATCACCAAGCCGTCCCGGGCAGAAGGCCGTTTCGAGCAGGCTGCAGGCGGCAAGGCTCAGTACGGACATGTGGTGCTTGAACTTGAGCCTGTGGAGCGGGGCACCGGCTTTGTCTTTGAAAACAAGATCGACGAAGGAGCGATCCCCAAAAGCTACCTGCCGGCGATTCGGCGCGGCGTCGAGGGGAGCCTTGACGGTGGGGCTTTGGCTGGCTTTTCAGTGACCGATGTGAAAGCGACCCTGGTGGACGGCAGTTACCACGAAGAAGAGTCCACTGAGCAGGCATTCGGGGTGGCTGCCACCATGGCCTTCCGGCGGGGGTTGGCCGAGGCTGCACCGGCCTTGCTCGAGCCGATCATGGATCTCGAAGTGCTGGCTCCCGAATCGTTTTTGGGCGAGGTGATTGCCGACCTCAATGGCCGGCGGGCCCGGATTCAGGGTATGGAGAACCGGGCCGGCGGAATGCAAGCCGTGAAAGCCCAGGTACCCTTGGCGGAAATGTTCGGTTACGCGACCGATCTGCGTTCCGCCACTCAGGGGCGGGCCACATTTACCATGCAGTTCGCAAAATACGAGCAAGTACCTGAGCACATCAGCGATCGCATTGTGCAGAAGATACGAGGGTTGCTGTAGAGAATGAACAGTTCAAAGATCGAGAATTCCGGTCAAATATAGAGCGAGGTACAACAATGGCGAAGGCGAAATTCGAAAGAAAGAAACCGCATGTGAACGTAGGGACGATCGGTCACATCGATCACGGCAAGACGACGTTGACCGCGGCGATCACCAGGGTGCTGGCCAAGAAGGGTTATGCGGAAGCCACTGCCTTCGACCAGATCGACAAGGCGCCCGAGGAAAAGGAGCGGGGGATCACCATCGCCACGGCGCACGTGGAGTATGAGAGTGACAAGCGGCATTACGCGCACGTGGACTGCCCGGGCCATGCCGACTATATCAAGAACATGATCACCGGGGCGGCCCAGATGGACGGGGCCATTCTGGTGGTGGGTGCCGATGACGGCGCCATGCCGCAGACGCGGGAGCACATTCTGCTGGCCCGGCAGGTAGGCGTGCCGGCCATCGTCGTGTTCTTGAACAAGACCGACATGGTGGACGATGAGGAGCTCATTGAGCTGGTGGACATGGAGCTGCGGGAGCTGCTGTCAAAATATGACTTCCCCGGGGACGACACCCCGATCATCCATGGCAGTGCCCTGAAGGCGCTGGAGAATCCGGAGGATGAGGCGGCGACCAAGTGCATCTGGGATCTGATCGAGGCCTTGGATACTTTCATCCCCGAGCCGCAGCGCGACATCGACAAGCCGTTTCTGATGCCGGTGGAGGACGTGTTTTCCATCTCCGGCCGGGGGACGGTGGCCACGGGCCGGGTGGAACGCGGCGTGGTGAAGGTTGGTGACGAGGTAGAGATCATCGGGATCCGGCCCACGGCCAAAACCACGGTGACCGGAGTGGAGATGTTCCGGAAGGTGCTCGACCAGGGGCAGGCCGGCGATAATGTCGGCGTGCTGCTGCGGGGCACCAAGCGTGAGGAGATCGAGCGGGGGCAGGTGCTGGCGCAGCCGGGCAGCATCACGCCGCACACCAAGTTCAAGGCGGAATGCTACATTTTGTCCAAAGAGGAGGGCGGCCGCCACACCCCGTTTTTCAATGGTTACCGACCGCAGTTTTACTTCCGGACGACGGATGTCACTGGCGTGGTGACCTTGCCTGAGGGAGTGGAGATGGTGATGCCCGGAGACAATGTGACCATTGAGGCGACTCTGATCACCCCCATCGCCATGGAGAAGGAGCTGCGGTTCGCCATCCGGGAAGGCGGGCGGACGGTCGGCGCAGGCGTCATCAGCGAGATTACCGAATAAGACGGACGAAGGTCATGATACCGACACAGAAGATTCGCATCAGGCTCAAAGGGTACGATCACAAGCTGCTCGATCAGTCAACCCTGGAAATCGTCGATACCGCGAAGCGTACCGGCGCCAGTGTGGCAGGGCCCATTCCCTTGCCCACCTCCATCAACAAGTATTGCGTTTTGCGTTCTCCCCATGTTGACAAGAAGTCGCGAGAGCAGTTCGAGATGCGCACCCACCGGAGGTTGCTCGACATTCTGGAGCCGACCCAGCAGACCATCGATGCCCTTATGAAGCTTGAGCTATCAGCCGGAGTTGATGTCGAGATCAAGCTTTAGAAAAACAAGGATCGGTGCCCGAAGAACAGACCGCTGAAGGAAAACGGTGAACAACAATGCCTAAGACGATAGGGATACTTGGAAAAAAGGTCGGGATGACCCGGATCTACTCGGAAGCCGGTGCGGCCATGGGGGTGACGGTGATCGAGGCCGGGCCCTGTGTTGTCTTGCAGAAGAAGACGGTGGATAAGGAAGGCTACAATGCCTTGCAGGTTGGGTTTGGTGCCAAGAAAATGTCCCGGCTTAACAAACCCATGGCCGGGCATATCAAAGCGGCCGA
>JARRJE010000246.1:0-3954 GCA_037379765.1 Deltaproteobacteria bacterium | reverse complement strand
GGTCGTTGCCCGAGCCGCTCTCTCGTATGCCGGTCAAGGCGGCTGATGGTTCAAGACCCCACTCTGCCCCCATGGTTGCCATGGGCGACGGCCTGGCCGGCATAATCTTCCAATCCAGCTTGAGCTAGCAAATAAGATGCCTTGGAAGGAGGTCGACTTCGGGGGTCACGGAAGAAAGCAAAAAGGAGAGGCAGTCCGGGGCTAGGCCGTGTTGTGCTGTTTCGATGCCAGGGCATGGGAGCATTTTAAGGTTGGAATTTTTACAGCTTTGCCGGGCGAATCGAAAATATTTTTAAAAACTGATAACTCAAGACCCGATCCCCCAGACCGCCAGACCCGCGCAACTGCTTGCAAAAACGAGTAGGTGGCGCCATGAACCCGAACATGGTGCGGCGCCTCACCGCTGACGCCCTTGCTCCGGCTTCGGTTCCGGAACATGGCAACGTCCCCCATCTATGCTGTTGGCTCTATCCCCACTTAATCGTTTTAAGATCCGGCAAGGCTGCGGGGGAGAAAAAAGAACAGCCCGCGGCTTGCGGCGCGGGCTGTTCCGATGCGTTCTGATTCTTGGTCTACGCGCAGAGGCTCAGTTGGCGCTCCCGGCAGCAGATTCCTCTTCGGCGGCCTGGGTCGGCTCGGCGGGAGCGGTCTCCTCGGCAGCCTGCTGTTCGTCGGAGGCCCCCTCCTGGGTGGCCGCCGGCTCGGCCATCGATTCCTCAGCAGGAGCGGCCTCCTCGGCCGGAGCCGCCTCCTCGGCCTGCATTCCAGCGGCAGGAGCGGCTTTCTGTTCGATCGAGGTTTGGCTGGCCGGGGCTGAGGTTGCTCCCTGATTCTTGTTGCAATTGCTCACGGCAAGAAAGGCCGCACAGCAAACCGCTAAGAAAATAATTTTACGCATGTCTCCTCCTTCTTTCTCCTGTGATTGTTGAGCCACACTTCTGATTGTTAAGCCACACTTCCAAAACTCGGCCGAGGATCAGAGCAAGGAGGATGCCACAGACCGCAATCCATGGATTATCGTCTGTTTTAGAGTGAAAAAAGGATGCTCGCCCTTGCCGGCTGTCCGGTGGGGATGGCGTCATGCATGCTTTATCCTTCGGAAAGAATCCGGGCCGCCTGCCTAAAAGAGAGGGATTCGCGCAGAGATGTAGCGGCTTAATGTCACTGTATGAATTTTCATTCGCGGTGTGAATTCTTATACATTTGAGAAGAGATTGCCCAGCCGGACAGATGCCTCAAGGAGTGCTGCGGACTTTGAACATCTCCAGACAGGCCGGGATCCGGGACCATTATGTCCTGGAAATCTTCTCCTCCGGCCCCGAACTTTGCAAATCAAAGCCAAAAACAGATTTGACCCCTTTTTAACAGCCACTGTATGAATTTTCATTACTCCGGTATGGATTCAGCTCCATCCTGGGGGATGGAAGCCAACGCGACCGCGCCATATGACCTCCTGGCGGAAGGAGAGGAAAATGGGACGAAAGCCGGATCCTTTCTTCTTGCTATCCGGCACCGATGCCCGGTGGAATCTCCGGCCGCACCTTCCGCCGTTTCCCGGACGGATCTCACGAAAGGGAAAAGGATTGATTTTTCGCCAGGATCAAGACACCCTAAAAAGAGGGCGTCGACATTTTTTGCCGTCGAATCTCACGGCTCCCTCCTGCTGGAAGCCGTTCTTCTTGGTCGAAGGAGAACCCCGTGTCCCGCACCATCCTCATCATCGAAGACGACCGAGATATCGCCAATCTGGTGAAGCTGCACCTGCGGGATCGAGGATACGAAGTGCAGTTGGCCCATGACGGCACCACCGGCCTCGACCTGGCCCTCTCCCGCCAATATGATCTGATCATCCTCGACCTTGGCCTTCCCGGGATCGACGGCGTGGAGATCTGCCAGCGGGTGCGGGCCGCGTCCGCCTATACCCCCCTGTTGATTCTTTCCTGCCGGTCCTCCGAGCTCGACCGGGTTCTCGGCCTGGAGCTCGGAGCCGATGATTATCTGACCAAACCCTTCAGCATCAGAGAGCTTCTGGCGCGGGTCAAGGCGCTGTTCCGCCTCATGGAGGCGATCACCTCGGAAGAATCCGAGGAGGCCGGGAAGGTGATCCGGGCGGGGGATCTGGTCATTGACGTGGACAAGCGGCGGGTGACCCTCCGGGAAAAGCCCGTGCCCCTCACGGCCAGGGAGTTCGACCTCCTTCTTCTCTTTGCCGATCAACCGGGCAAGGTGTACACCCGCCGGAACTTGTTGAATCTGGTCTGGGGCTACCGCTACGAAGGCTACGAACATACGGTCAATTCCCACATCAATCGGCTGCGGGCCAAAATCGAGGAAAATCCCTCCAAGCCCAGCTATATCCTGACGGTGTGGGGGGTCGGGTACCGGTTCGCCGATTCGGCCGCCGCGGGAGAAAGATAGCCCCATGGCCGGGAACCTTTATCGCAAGCTGGCCGCCGTCCTGCTGGTGTCCTTCTGTCTGATCGGCACCCTGTACATCCTGCTGACCCTCTACACCAACCGGCTGTATTTTCAGGAGGTGAATCAGAAGCTCAACCGGACTCTGGCGAAGAATCTGGCGTCGGAAAAAATCCTGATGGTGAACGGCCGGGTCAATCAGGAGGCCCTCCGGGACGTCATCGGGATGCTGATGGTGGTCAACCCCGGCATCGAGGTCTATCTTCTCGATCCGAATGGCGCCGTCCTCTCGTTTTCGGCGCCGCCCGGCAAGGTGAAGAGGAAGAAAGTCTCCCTGGCCCCTCTGAACAGGTTTCTCAACGGGACCGAAGCCCTTCCCATCCTGGGAGACGACCCCCGCGCCCTGAACCGTCGAAAGGTGTTCTCCGCCGCCCCTCTTTTCCGCAACGGCCGCCTCCAGGGTTACCTCTACGTGATTCTCGGCGGCGAGGAGCTCGATACGGCGGTGGAGATGCTCCGGGGCAGCTACATCCTCCGCCTGACCTTATGGACCGTGGCCGGAGGTCTGCTCTTCGCCCTGCTGGCCGGGCTGCTGCTCTTTTTCCGGATGACCCTCCCCTTGCGCCGGCTGACCCGGGACATGGAGGGTTTCAAGGAGGGCGATTTTTCGGAACCGCCCCATTTTTCGATGTCGTTCAAGGGCCGGGCCGGGGATGAAATCGACCGCCTGGGTTCGATCTTCGCCGAGATGGCCGACCGGATCATCCTGCAGATCAAGGAGCTGCGGCGCATCGACGCCTCCCGGCGCGAATTGGTGGCCGACAGCATTCACGATTTGCGCACGCCGCTCACCTCCCTGCGCGGCTATCTGGAGACCCTGCTTTTAAAGGATGGGACGCTGACGGCGGACGAACGGCGGGATTATCTCTCGATCGCCCTGAAACATTCCGGCCGGTTGGAGACACTGGTCTCCGAGCTCTTCGAGCTGGCCAAACTGGATTCCCCGGATGTGCAGGTCAGAATGGAATCGTTTTCAGCGGGCGAGCTCATCCAGGACATCGTTCAGAAGTTCCGGCTGCCTGCCGAGGAGAAAGGGGTGGGGCTCCACGCCGACTTCGCACCGGACCTTCCCTTCGTGCGGGCGGATATCGCCCTGATCGAGCGGGTCTTCGAGAACCTGATCGAAAACGCCCTGCGCCATACGCCCGCACAGGGCGATATCGCCATCACGGCCGCTCCCCGGGAGGGGAGCCTGGCGGTGCAGGTTTCCGACACCGGCTCGGGCATTCGGCCGGAGGACCTTCCCCACCTCTTTGACCGCTCCCAGCGTCTGAAAAGGGGCCGGGCCAACGATGAGGAGGGTTTCGGGCTCGGTCTGCTCATCACCCGAAGAATTCTGGAGCTGCACGGAAGCGGGATCGAGGTGGAAAGCGCGTCCGGGAAGGGCACGACCTTCGCCTTTACCCTGCCCGTCGCTGTACGATAGCCGCGACCGCAAGCTCCTCGCCGAAAAAAAGGGGGCGCATCGTCTGACGCGCC
>JARRJE010000245.1:0-5695 GCA_037379765.1 Deltaproteobacteria bacterium | reverse complement strand
AAACGTAAGTGGTGATTTTCATATCCTTGTCTCTGCTTTCGAGTTCCTCCACCCGCTTCTCGATTCTCCGGCCGAAGGGGTCGTACTTGAAGGAAATAACCGTCGTCTCCTTTTCATCCATCTTGGTTGCTTTGACCAGGCGGTTTTCGTAATCGTACTTATACGACCAGGAAACGTAATCTCCTTCATCGAAACCGATCTTGCCGATCGGGTTGCCGTTCTTGTCGTAATGGTAGCTGAACCTAGGGCCTTCAAGGAGTTGATTTGCCTGATTGTGGGTGTACGTGCTGCTCTCTTTCGGCCCGACCAGGCGGTTGCCAACCGGATCGTAGGCGAAAATCTCCGACTGATGGCGCAGCTCTTTTTCTTTGTGCTTGCTCTCGCGAAGAACCAAAGAGTTGATGAGCCCATGCACGGCATCGTAAGTGTAATCAAGGTGTTTGGTCTGGTGGTGTCTACCATGACCATGGCCCGTGCCCTCATTTATGGTCTTGGAAAGTCGGTTGCCTATTGCATCATGGGTGTAAGTGATTGCGGAAAGGAGGTTGCTCTTCTTTTTGCCACCGCTGCCCGGAATGAGGATCTTCGTGAGATTGCTCAAGGCGTCATAGGTGTAGTTTGTGGTCACACCATTGGGATAAGCGAGACTGATCCTCCGGCCCGCATGATCGTAGCCGAAGGCAAAGGTGCCGGCCCAGGAGTCGATCCGGGCCAAGCGGTTAGCCTCATCATAGCTATAAGCCACTTCCTTGCCTTCCGGCGTGATCATCTTCACCCGGTTGCCCGACGCATCATATTTGTAAGAAATCGTGCGACCATTGGAATCGGTGGTCGCAAGGAGCCGATCGGCGGCATCGTAAGCCATTTCGTAAGTTATGTTCTGGTTCGCGGCCCGGATCAGCCGACCTTTCACGTCGTAGGCGAAGGTAGCGGCAGTGCCGTCCGGATAGTGTTTTGCGGTCAGGCGTCCGAGTTTGTCATAGGCATAGGTGATCGTATTGCCGTTGGCATCAGTGCGGCTGATGACGTCGCTCTTGGCGTCATAACCGTAACGGGTGACATTGCCCAGGGGATCTGTCTCGGCGATCAGCCGGCCCAGGGCGTCGTAGCTGAACATGGTGGTGTTGCCGTTCGCATCGGTAGTTGAAGAGGGTTTATTCCTGCCCGCGCTGCCGCAAGTGGCGCAGTCCGTTTCCGCATAAGCGATACTTGTTGCCTGACCCAGGGCGTCGATGATCCTGGTCACCCGGCCTTTGAGATCGTACTCCATGCGGGTGATGTGGCCGTTGGCGTCGGTCACGCCGGTCCGGTCGCCCGAGGCATCATATTCGTAATAAGTGGCATTTCCGGCTACGTCGGTCACTCGCACCAGCCGGTTCAGCGCATCGTAAGCATAGCTCGTGCTCACCCCGGCAGGGTCGGTGGAAGAGATCATGTTCCCGTCGACATCGTAGGCCATGGCCATGACGGCCCCGGCCGGATCGATAATTTTGATCAGGTTCCCGGCTCCATCATAAGCAAAACTCGTCGTCTTGCCGGCAGCGTCGGTCACCATTATAAGCTGGCCCTTGTCATCGTATGAATAGCAGGTGATGCTGCCGGCAGGGTCGGTTGCGGCAATGAGATTGCCTGACGCATCATACTGATAGGCGGTGACTGATCCGTCCGGTGCGGTCACGGTGAGGAGATCGCCGGCTTCATCATAGTCTTGGTGACGATATGGTCTTGATTGTATGTGTACTCGGTGGCATTGTTCGCCGGGTCGGTGACCGTGGTGACCGAATCGCTCACGTATTGCACCGAGTGGGTATTGCCGGCGGCGTCCATCGAGCCGAGCAGCCGATCTTTGTCATCATAGGAATAGGTAGTGGTATTCCCGGCCGGATCGGTTTTGGACAGAAGGTTATGACCGGAATCGTACACGAAGGTTACCTGTCCGGCTGGGTCGGTGATGGAGATCAGGTTGCCGTCGGCATCGTATGCAAAAGAGGAAGTCCGGCCAGTGCCATCGGAGATGGCGGTGATCCGGCCTTTCTCGTCCCGGTTGAAGGAAAGGACATTGTTGTCCGGGTCCATGATTTCGGCAACCTGCCCGTTGTCATAGCCGAAGGTGGTCTGATTGCCGTTCCGATCGGTGCTCGTAATCGGCTTGCCGTCGGAATCGAAGACCACCAGGTTGCCGTTTTTCCGCTGCAACTGGTATTGCCCATCCACTTTGCTCAGGGCATCGTAAGTGTCAGCCGGAGTCACGAAGGTCCCGTCGCTGTTGGATTTGTACATCTCCTCCCGGCCGTCGGAATCGACCAGCACCGCCGAGCCATCGCTGTTGATCAGCAGCCGAACATCGAAATCGGCGTTCCATCCGTAGCCGAAGAGACTTTCGCGCTCGGAGCGGGAGTTATAGGAGAGGGTGGTGGGGAGTTTGGAAGAAGGTGAGATTCCGAACTCGTTGTACAGGTTCCCGTTAGCGACGTTGACGGAGGAGTCAAGGTGCGCTTGATCGACGCAGGGTTTTTTGCCGGTATCGGGATTGTTTGTGGTCAGGGGGATTTCAGGAGAGCAGGGCTCGGGACAGGAGCCGCCGCAGTCGATCCCGGTTTCCTCTAGATCCTTGACATTGTCTGAACAGTGGTCAGAACAACCCGGACCAAACTGTGCCAGCATCATTTCCGAAGTCACCCATGTTGTACTTGCAAAATCAGCTGACGCCAGCCAGACAGACCAATCTTCAGGAGTAGCAAGCATTCCACTGGACTCATTCCAGATCCAAACTGAGCCATTCCAGTAATATTTTGTCAGCGTGTAAGAGTATGCGTCCTCCCAAGCCCATTTAAGAGAATCAAGATCCGCCCAAGTGGACGAATGAGCCGTGTCGTTGGGAGAACAATCATGGGTCCAACGATGACCAGGAAGTTTGGACCCATAATAAAGAGGGGGAGTGATGTAAGTGGGATGATAGTTTTGAATAACAAGCTTGACGCAGCCGCCTGACAAGTCATCACACCGGTTTCCATGAGCAGCTGAGGCAAGGAGGAAAAGCAAAGGGGTGCCTCCCAGAATGAGGAGGAAAAATCTTCTGAGAATGGGACCTACCCTGGGTGAGATTAGGAAAGGTTTGAGTTTTTGGGGGTCTCTTGCCACACGAGCATCGACAGCAAAACCCCTTTTGGCTCTCTTCTCAAATTGTCGAAATGGTCTCATTCCTCCCTCCCGCATAGCCTTAGAAAAATAAAACCCGTCTCCGATAACCGAAGACGGGCTCAAATTTTCCAGCCTATTTTGCTCTTCGGCAGCCCGGCCGCCTCAGTGAGGCCCGTCGGCTTTGCGTCCCCGGGTCGCCCCAGGTTTGCCTTTGTCGGATTTATTACGTAGTATCTGCTTAGACCATTATCGATCTTAGGTCAAGATATAATTTGAAATCAATATGTTGAAACGTAATCGCGTTTCAGGAAAAACATAGATAGGGTAAGGAAAATCACGAAGTGAAAAAATGTAAATAATCGGACTAGCACTCAGTGAATTGAATTCCGAATTCTTTATAACTATATAAGATTATGAATGATTGAGTAGCCGGCGAGGAGGAAAGATGCTCTGGTTATTTGCGGGAAAAATTCGCTGAGAATATGGAAAGATGCTTAACTCACGGTGAGCCGCATGCTGATGTCGCAGGCGGGGGCGGAGTGGGTTAGGGCGCCCACTGAGATGAGGTCGACGCCGGTTTCAGCCACTTCGCGGACATTGTCGAGAGTGATGCCTCCTGAGGCTTCGAGCAGGGCCCGGTCGTTTACCAGGGCTACCGCCTCCCGCATCATATCGGGAGCCATGTTGTCGAGCATGATGATCTCCACCTGGCAGGCGAG
Organism: Deltaproteobacteria bacterium; assembly: GCA_037379765.1. GTDB lineage: Bacteria > Desulfobacterota > Desulfobulbia > Desulfobulbales > UBA5123 > JAJYKH01. The sequence continues at coordinate 1,835 of JARRJE010000245.1, read as the reverse complement.
GCATTCCTCCACCTGGGCGAGGGTTTCGGCCTCTACCTCGACTTTGAGGGTATGCGGGGCCCGCTCCCGGACCCGGCGCACCGCTTCGGCGATCGAGTCGCAGGCGGCGATGTGATTGTCCTTGATGAGGGTGCCGTCTGCCAGGTTGAAACGGTGGTTGTGGCCGCCGCCTGCCCGCACCGCGTATTTCTCCAACGCCCGCAGGCCGGGTGTGGTCTTGCGGGTATCGACGATCCGCACCGGCAGCGGCCGGACCCGCTCCACGAAGCGGGCAGTGAGGGTCGCGACGCCGCAAAGCCGCTGGGCGAGGTTGAGGGCCACCCGCTCCGCCTGGAGCAGGTCGGCCACCGGCCCGGAAAGCCTCATGAGGATGTCGCCTGCTGCAGCCTGTCTGCCGTCAGGGGTCACTTCCAGGATGGATATTGCAGGATTCCGGAGCTGAAAGACGCGGGCAGCCGCCTCAAGGCCGGCAGTCAGAAAGGAGCCCTTGGCCACGAAATGAGCCTCGTCCAGCTGATCAGGGGGGAAGATGGCCTCGGTGGTGATGTCGCCGAAACCGATGTCCTCTCGGAGAAAGCGGCGAAGGGCGTCATCCAGGGTGAGAAGGTCCACGGGCAAGTCCTTGTTGGTCATTCTTCCTGGTGTGTTTTGTTCAGGCAGGCCCGCAGCCGGTCCACCAGGGTAGCCAGCTCGGGCTTGGTGATCTGGTCGTCGGCTCCGACCGACCGGCCCTTGTCGTCCAAACCGTTTCCGATCATGGAGGAGAAAAGCAGCACCGGAACTTTTTGAAAGGCCGGCTCTTCTTTAATCCTGCGGCAGAGGTGATGGCCGTCCATGCGTGGCATCTCGATATCGGTGATCACCGCCAAAACTTTTTTATCGACCAGACCCTGTTCCTTGAGGCCCTCCAGGTAATCCCAGGCTGCCTGGCCGTCGTGGTGAGCCACGACCTTGAGGCCGGCCGACTCGATGGTGCGTCGAATCTGACCGAGAACGGTGGAGGAGTCATCGGCGATGACCACGGCCTTGTCATGGTCGGCCATGCCGAAGTCTTCCTGGGAAATCGCCGGGACCATGGCCATGGCCGGATCGATGGCGGCAACGATCTTTTCGAAGTCTACCATCTGGATGATCTGGCCGTCCACCAGGCAGACACCGGTGATGCTTTGATTGTCGCCCAGGATTTCGGGGGGAGTCTGGATCTGGCCCCAGCTCACCCGGTAAACTTTGTCTACGCCATGGGTGATGAAGCCGAACGGCCTGCCGTTGATCTCGGCCACGATCACTACCCACTTCTCCAGGTTCTCCGGCGAAAGATCGGCCTGATAGGCAAACCATTCGCAAAGATCGGTGAGGATGATGGTCTTATCCCGCAGCACGAATACACCTTTGACGCAGTTTGCCTGCAGGTCCGGCACTTCGGAAATCTCCGCGGGCACGGCCACCAGTTCTTTGACCTTGGCGGCATTGATGCCGTAAGAGGTGGTGGAGGTCCTGCCGGTACTCGGGTTGTGCCAATTCAGATAGAAGGTGATGATTTCAAGCTCGTTGGTGCCGGCCTCGATCAGGATCTTGCCTTGGTTTCCTGCTGCCTGAACCATGTATTTCCCCCTTTGATTTTCTTGAAGTAAAAGAGATATCGGAAAGGAAGGAAATGTACAACTGAAAGTTGACAATCCTGCAAAAACCTCCAGCTAATGGCGGGTGGGAATGAGAAAACAATGAAACGCAGGGCCTGGCCCGTCGGCAGCAGTGCCGACAAAGTTGACAATCCTGCAAAAACCTCCAGCTTATGGCAGGCGGGAATGAGAAAACAATGAAACGCTGGGCCTGGC
>JARRJE010000244.1:0-5221 GCA_037379765.1 Deltaproteobacteria bacterium | reverse complement strand
GCTGTACCCTCCTCGGCGCGCAACAGGCGCGGGTAGTCGGTAGAGATGAAATTTCCGAGCAGAGTGACCCCGTGCGGAGTCATGATGGACTCCGGATGGAACTGCACCCCTTCCAGGGGCAGAGTCCGGTGGCGCAAACCCATGAGCTCGCCTTGCTCGGAACGGGCCGTGACTTCAAGGCATTCGGGCAGACCCGCTTCCTCGACAATAAGGGAATGGTAACGCATGGCCTCGAAAGGATTCGGCAGGCCGGTGAAGACGCCGCGGCCATCGTGGGTGATGGTGCTTGTTTTACCATGCATTAAACGGGCGGCGCGCACTACTCGTCCGCCGAAGGCGGCACCGAGAGACTGGTGGCCCAGGCAGACGCCCAGGATCGGCACCTTGCCGGCAAAATGACGGATCGCCTCCACCGAAATCCCCGCCTCGGCCGGAGTGCAGGGGCCAGGAGAGATGAGCAGCCGCTCCGGCCGCAGGTCCTCAATAGTGGCGAGATCCACTTGGTCGTTACGGAAGATTTCAAGCTCCGCCCCCAAGCCGCCGAGGGTTTGGACGATGTTGTAGGTGAAGGAGTCGTAGTTGTCGATGATGACGATCATAGGAACCTAGTTTTAAGTGTTAAGGGTTAAGTTCCAAGGGTTAAGGATTTTGACTTAAAACTTAACACTTAACACTTAAAACTGTTTGTTTCAAAACCCCTCTTCGGCGAGCTCCACGGCCCGGCGCAAGCCGCGGGCCTTGTTCAGGGTCTCCTCGTATTCGAGCCGGGGATCGGAATCGGCCACGATTCCCGCGCCAGCCTGGATCCACAGGTCATTCCCATTGAGGATGAAAGTCCTGATGGTGATGCAGAAATCCATGTTGCCGGAAAAACCGAAATAGCCGACTGCGCCGGCATAAGGGCCTCGCCGCTCCGGCTCCAGTTCCTCGATGATTTCCATGGCCCTGATTTTGGGAGCGCCGGAAACGGTGCCCGCAGGAAAACAGGCCCGCAGAACGTCAAATTGATCCTTGCCTGCCTCGAGCCTGCCGTGAACCCCGGAAACGATATGCATCACGTGACTATAGCGCTCGATTACGAGCAGATCACGCACCTCGACTGACCCGTAACGAGCGACACGGCCCACGTCGTTGCGACCGAGATCCACCAGCATCAAGTGCTCGGCCCGCTCCTTGGGGTCGGCCAGCAGCTCTCGTTCCAATGCCTTATACCAGCCGAACAAGGATCTCAGCGCAAGATCCAAGATGAAAGAGATCACCGCAACGGAGTAAAAAGAGATAAGGACTCGGGGTGATGTGGCGTAGGGCCCGATAGAGGTCAAATGGCTGCAGGTCGGTCCTAGCGTGAAAGCGCTGGGAGAGCACCACTTGAATAATATCACCGGCCAAGATGTATTCCTTGGCGCGGCGGACCATCTCCTGAAAAGTCTCCTCAGACATGTTGGAGGAAAATTCGTGCTTACGGCCGCCGCCGCTAATGAAATCATAGGAGGAGGGCCGCTTGAGCCGTGCCACTGTGGCCTCGATCCGGCTTATGGCCTCACGATAGAGTGCCGCCGGGCTTTTTAGCGGATCAATTTCGACCATGTCCACGATAATAAGGGTTTGACGGAGATTGTCATAGATGAGGACCTGGCGAGGCACCATGAAAAAGCTGTCAGGAAGACCGAGGAGGGGTGGATTCTCTGCAGGAAGCCGTTCCATGAACCGGATCATATCGTAGCCCAGATAGCCTACGGCACCGCCGAAGAACCGGGGCAGATAATCGGTATTACAGGCTCGGAAAGAAGCAAGCAGCTCCTTGAGGGCCGCCAGCGGATCTTCCCATTGGGTATGAGCGATCCGCCCGCCCTTATCGATGGTGACGTCGCGGCCATAACTAGCAAGGGTCGCAAGCGGCTCCAGTCCGATGAAGGAATACCGGCCCCATTTCTCACCCCCCTCGAGGCTTTCGAAAAGGAAGGCGTGAGGATGGTCCCCGGCCACCTTGGCAAAAATGGTGAGGGGCGTATCGAGATCCGCTACGATCTCGCGGTAGACCGGCACCAGGCCAGCGTCTGCGGCGAGAAATTCGAATTGTTCCAGGGCCAGTTGTTGCATCACTTCATTACGCTCGAGGCAAACATACAGATGAGCGGAAAATATTCTTCAGTCGCAAACATCAGTTGTAAACATCAGCAACGCCTCTGATGCGAGCATCTTCCGCGCCAGCAATCAAATGAGGTTGCCGACGATTGGCATAAAAAAAGCCATGGAGCCAGGCACCATGGCTTAATGATCTTGCTTGCGGCTAACCGACGAAAAGCCGGCTGCCCTTGCTCGGAAAACGAATGATCAGCGGAACGGTTCTTTTCCGTTTCCTGGACCATCACACTCGATTCCTGAAAGGCGGGTAGGTTTTTGGCTGCTATGCCGCAGCTTGCGTGCTGCTGATGAATGCATTCACCCGTTTGGTCAGGCGGGAAACTTTTCGAGAGGCGTTTTTCCTGTGATAGGCGCCTTTGGCCGCCACCTTGTCGATGACCGGAATGGCTGCCTTCAATGCTTCTTGCGCCTTTTCGGTTGACTGCTCTTCAATCGCCTCATTGATCGCCCTGATTGCAGTTTTTACCATGCTGCGGTTGCTGCGATTGCGAAGCCGCCGTTTCTGATTCTGTCGATTTCTCTTCAGTGCCGATTTATGATTTGCCAAAGCTTTTCTCCTCGTAATTCTTATTCAACCCGAATTCGCTTTATTGTAAAAAATAACGCCATACCGGGAATCCGGGGACGATTCTGGTCTCCGCGCGAAACCGCGATCTGGAAAAACTCAGAGAATAAACGAGTTTATTTTTCCTGTCAAGATCAACAAAAAGCCCTACCGCTCTTTTTTTGCGTCCGCGTTCGGCGGCTTAGGATGGAATCCATTTGTTTTGGGGATATATTTTCCTTCCTCTTGACCCCGAAGTCGAGAACTGGATTATTGAATACTATCATCCATTGCTGGCGTGCGCAAAGGGGGCTCTCGCCCGCCGGCAGAAATCTTATCCCGGGCGGACTGGCAGCGCACAGCACATGATTGACGTCGTTGAATCATTACGATGGCAGGATGTTTGCGACATCCTTATCGTATCTTATATCATATACCGGCTGATCCTGATCATCCGGGGAACCCGGGCGGTGCAAATGCTTACCGGCATCGCCATCCTAATTGTTATCTACTTCGGCGCCCGGGAACTCGAGTTCCTCACTCTGTACTGGCTGCTCGGCACCTTTCTCAGCTCGATCTTCCTGATCATTATCATCGTCTTTCAACGAGACATCCGTCGAGCCCTAACCCAGGTAGGACAACAGACCCCTTTTGCCCGAACACATGAAGATCCGATTCTCGGGTTGGATGAGGTGATCAATGCCGCCTACTATCTTTCCAACCGAAAAATCGGAGCGCTGATCGTCATTGAACGGGAAACCGGCCTCAAAGATTATATCGAGTCAGGTCACACCGTCGATGCTCATCTCAGCAAGGAGATTCTCATCAGCTTCTTTCTGCCTGAATCTCCTCTTCATGACGGCGGGGTAGTGATCCGGAGAGGCCGCATCCTGTCGGCAGGCTGCGTGCTGCCGCTCTCCAAAAATCCCTATATCCAGAAGCGGTTGGGCACCCGTCACCGGGCCGCCATCGGCCTCTCCGAGGAGACCGACGCCGTCATCATCGTCGTTTCCGAAGAGACCAAGCAGGTCTCCCTGGTGCAGCATGGGGCGATCACCACCGATCTCGACAAGACCGCCCTTCGCAGCCGTCTCGATGCCATTTTCCTTCCCAAGGAATATCATACTCAACAATTATGGAAAAACTGGTTAAGCAGATCCTAGGCGGCTCTCCCCGACGGGGCCAATCTCAAGCCTGGTCGAAAAATTGGGTCCTAAAGCTTTTGTCCCTCTTCTTCGCTATCTTCCTCTGGTATTTTGTAGTGGGTGAAGATAAAGTGGATATGACGGTGTACATCCCCATCGAGATCGTCAACCTGCCGCGGGACCTGGTCATCTCCAACCAGTTCAAGAAGCAGCTGGAGGTGACGGTCAGCGGTCCCCGCGGTCTGATTCGGGGCATCACCAATCAGGACATAACCCGCCCCGTGGATCTTTCCAAAGCCACTCCGGGCACGGTTGTAGTCCGAAACGAGGCCGGCTCCATCCCGTTTCCTCGCGGGATCAAGGTGCTGCGCATCCAGCCGGCCCAAACCATCTTCCTTCTCGACCGCCTCGTCCAAAAGGAGTACGCAATCAAGCCGATCATCGAAGGCTCGCCCCCCAAGGGTTATGAACTGGGCTCCGTTCAGCTCGAACCTCCTACCATCACCGTGACCGGACCTCAGTCGATCCTCGGAGACAAGACGCTCATCACCAATCCCATCGACGTCAGCGGCCTTACCGGTCCGATCACGAAGCAAGTGACCCTCGACCTGAAGCCGGACCTGGCCGATCTCATCGGCGAACCGGTGGTCACAGCGCGCATCAAGGTCAAGGAGAAGACCGTGGAGCGCAGAATCACCGATTTGCCGGTGGCGGTTAGTCACAAAGGGCTGACGACGGCCTACCAAATCCGACCGCCGACCGTCGACATCCGGGCAGAGCTACCGATCGGGTTGCTCAAGAACACCAGCGATCTGAAGAGCTTGTTTTTGGCTCAGATCGACCTGGACGACCTGCCGCCCGGCACCCATAACGTTCCGGTGCGGGTCAACGCCACCAAGGAGGTCAAGATCATCGAGATAACGCCGGCAAGGGTGACCGTCTCCATCAAGGCGTCCAAGGCAGCCGCCTATCAAAGGAAATAATCCATGCGCAGGTTATTCGGGACCGACGGCGTCAGGGGCGTGGCCAACATCTTCCCCATGACCTCCGAAATCGCCATGCAGATCGGCCGGGGCATCGCTTTTTTGGTCAAGGACATGAAGCACGGCCATCGCATCGTCATCGGCAAGGACACCCGCCTTTCCGGCTACATGATCGAAAACGCTCTGGCCGCCGGCATTTGCTCCATGGGGGTCGATATTCTTCTGGTCGGCCCCCTTCCCACTCCAGGAATCGCCTTCATTACCACCAGCATGCGCGCCGATGCCGGCGTGGTGATTTCGGCCTCCCACAACCCTTTTCAGGATAACGGCATCAAGATCTTCTCCCGCGACGGCTTCAAACTGCCGGACGAGAAAGAGGCCGAGATCGAGGACCTCATTTTCTC
>JARRJE010000243.1:0-8169 GCA_037379765.1 Deltaproteobacteria bacterium | reverse complement strand
TTCAACTGCCACACTGATTTACCCAAAAAGTTCAAGCATACCCACCCGCCTTACGCCAAGGGACAGTGCTTCTCCTGTCATCGGCCGCACCAGTCGAACTACCCCAATCTTCTGGTCAGAGACGGGGATGCGTTGTGCCTGGGGTGTCATTCGCTGTCCTCGGTGCAGAAGAAGCATCCCAACTTCCCGGCCAAACTGGGCAAGTGCAGTACCTGCCACAGTCCGCACGGCAGCGACCGGCCGGCGATGATTCGGAACGTCCTGCACCCACCCTATGCGGAGGATTGCCAGAACTGCCACACCGGCAAGAATAAATCGGTGCCCGTCGATACCTGTCTCGGGTGTCATCCCGATGTCAGCGAACAGATGGCTTCGTCCCACAATCATCTGGTTCGGTACGGCGACAACGGCTGCATGGCCTGCCATTCTCCGCATGCCGGCGATGATGAGCGGCTGCTCAAAGGGAAGCAAATTCATGTTTGCGGCACGTGTCATGCCGGGACCCTTAAGCGGCGCGAAGAGGCAAAGTTCAAGCATCAACTGACCGATTCCTGCAACGACTGCCATGCGCCCCACGGATCCAATCACCCGGCCATGATGAAGGGACCCATCATCGATGTCTGCACTCAGTGCCATGAGAAACTCCACGGCGCAGGGTTCACCCATCCCATCGGCAAAAATGTCTTCGATCCGCGAACCGGCCAGATGATGACCTGCGAGACCTGTCACGCCACCAAAGGCAGCGACTATGCGAAACATACCCGGTTTAACGGCAAGAGAGACCTGTGTGTCCAGTGTCACTCGACCTACCAGTGACCGAAGGAGTAAGCCGGTCACAGGGCACCACATCTCCTTTGTCAGCGGCCTGCTCGCGGAGCACTAGTCCAGCTCACAGGCCTCTTTCGTGGATCTGCGGTACCCTGCGACCGTTTAAAAATGAGGAGATAGCACATCCTGCCGGGGTTTTACCCCATGATTGGTTACACCGAGGAGGCAAAATGTCAGGACTCAGACCGGATAAGAAAACGTTACAACACAAAAAACTTGAACAACAGGGGATTGTCGGCCTCGCAAAAGGCTGCTCCGCCGACGGTCCGTGTTTTGTAAGTGTTGTTTTCTCGTTCCCGCCCGCCGAGGCTTGAAGCTTTTTGTGAAATTATCGAGGATTGGAGCATGAAACAGACAAACGTATTACCATATCTGAGCATCTTGTTTCTGGTTGGGATGTCCGTTCTGTTGCCGGCAACGGCTCCGGCTGACCGACACCGGCCTGAATCGCTTGGTTTATTTCGGGAAGGACGGCAAGATGCTCAAGGCATTCACCGCCAATGATCAGCTGAAATCGCCATTCGACATGGTGCGAGTCAACAACGATCAGCTCTGGGTGGTGGAAAAGGGGCGGAATAGCCTTACCTTGATCGATATCGGGGCTCGAAAGATCACGCCCCACACCTTGAGCGACAGGGGGCATCAGGTGTTCCCCGACCGGATCGCCTTAAGCGGTGGAAAACTGTATGTCCTCGATCGCGCCAGCGGGCAGGTTCTGCGCCTCGGCAAGGACCTGTCCGTGGAGCAGCGTTACGGGTGTCCGGATTGCTCGGCGGGAATGGCCGATTTCGTTATCGATGGAGATTCGATCCTGGCGCTCGAGCCATGGGACAAGAAGATCTATCGTTTCCAGGTCGACGGCAAGACTGCTGGAGAAATCAAGTTGGGTGGGGATCTCGACTTCCCTGTCTCGCTCGCCGTCGGGCCGTCCGGGTTCATTTACGTCCTCGACCGGCATCAGGATTGCGTCATGGTCTACAGTCCGGACGGCCATTTCCGCTATCGTTTTCTCGGACCGGGCCAGGCTGCGAACGAAGTTTATTTCCCCCGGCAACTGCGCTTCGATCCTTGGGGAGATTGCTCCGTTTGCCATACCATGCACAACAGCGAGCAGGGTGCTCCGGTTGCCTTTACCCGCAACAGCTCCGGGCAGCAAGTGACTCGGGAGCAGCCCTTTGCAAATCTCCTGAAGACCGACTGCCTCGGCTGTCACAGCTCAGCCGGCGCCGAAACCATCGTCGACATGGGAGGTGTAAGAACCCCCATTGTCTTCAATCTTACCGAGCCGACTTATCCGCCTGACGGTTCGGCCTCCTCGACACTGGCGGGCGGCAATTTTCATTGGCTTCTCACGAGCGGGGATGCCTATGGCCACAACGTTTATGGCATCACCGGCGTCGACTCTCGCTTCCCAATGACCCAGGCCCCCGGGGGCGAGCCTGTCACCGGGGATTGCGTCGACTGTCACGGGACTTTGGCTTCAACGAAAAGCGGTTGCGAGGGCTGCCATGTCCCCTTTCACCATGACCATGGTACAAGTGCTGTCACCGGTCAGGAAATGGGGTGGTATCGTTTCCTCGGGTCGGTGATGCAGCGCGACGGCCAGGTCGGCCCACCTCCGGAAGGAGTTGTCGGCATCGAGGACCCGGATTGGGAACAGAGCCCCCTGGCAAATCAGCACAACACCTATCAAGGGAAACCCGGCCCGTTCACCAGCTATCTGGAAAGCGGCGCAATCGACCAAAAGTGCGCTGGCTGCCATAAGCTATTTCACAGCCAGACAGTCGCCAATTCCACCTGGATTCGCCACCCCATCGACGTGGCAATTCCTGATTCCGGAGAGTTCACCGGCTTGACCACCTACGACCCGCTGGTCCCGGTGGCCAGGCAGAATGTCAGCGCGCAGGACGCCAATTTTTCGGTCGTGAATCGGGGATCCGACACTGTTTCCTGTATCTCCTGCCATCGCGCTCACGGCTCACCCTATCCGGCCATGCTGCGGTGGGCATATCGCGACTGGCCGGGAACCGACTCCCATACCCAACAGCCGGCAGTAAATGGCTGTGCAGTCTGTCACACAAGCAAGAGTTGAGAGAACGAGAGGCAGTCGCGGAAGTGAAATGCTTGTGAAGGCGAGCCTCAGCATGAATAAGGCAAAAAAATTTATCATGCTTTGCCACTCTGAAGATCAGCCCAACAGTCGTAACCGATTACAGGCTAAACCTCCTTGGGGGAGAAATCGCCTTGCAAGGCAAGGCATTGCAGGGTGCCGCAGATGCGCGGCATCGGCCTGTGAGGCTATACACCAGATATGCGAACAGGCCGATAACAAAGCAGATGTGGGGCCCTGTGATGCCTTACCAAGAGTGAGGGGAAAATGGCTCCTAGGATAAAAAACACCTCCCCTCCAGCATGCACTGGCCAACGTGCCTCCTTTCGCCGGAAGTTCGCCGCTCACGGCTTGCTGCTGGTTGGTTTTTTTCTGGTTTTGCTGTTGGCTGGCTGCCTGCCGACCGACCGGAAGAGTGCCGGTCCGTTAGCTGAGCTGGGCCATGATGAAGTCAATTCCGCCAGAGTGAGCTGCTTTCTCACCCTCAAGGACAGGGAAGGTCCGGCGATTCGGCTGGAAATCGCCGGCATCGAGCTCCTCGCCGACAGTTTCGAACTGCCGCTCACCCGCGGTCCGCTGACCGTCGAATCAACGGCTATCGGTGCCGGCCAGATTTTCCTGGGGGGCCGGGCCGTACCGCCGGGCCATTACCAGCGGGTGCGTCTCACTGTGACCAAGAGGGAGCTCCAGAAGGCCGATGGCCAATACGCCGTTGTCGCCGGGGAGCCATTCCAGCTGGAGATAGGCATCGATCTGACCCTCGAGCCCGAGGACAGTCGGAGCTTGTTCATGACTTGGGACGTGCAGGATTCACTTCAGCCCGGCCCCACTTTGCAACCTGTTCTGACGGTGAACCTTCCGCTCAGGCAACTGCTTCGTGATCTGGTTTTTGTGTCCTGCCCCGAAATCGACACCGTCTTTGTCGTGCGCGCCGACAAAAATTGGGTCGTGGATTCCTTTGGACTGAAGGGACAGCCCACCTATCTGGCCATCGATTCGGATTCTTCCCGGCAACGTCTTTATGGGCTGGCCACCGGCGACAGGATGGTCAAAGTGGTCGACCTCTCATCCTATCGGATCATGGATTTTTTCCCGGTCCCTCTCAATGATGATCCGACCTTTATGACCATCAGCCCGGATGGTCAGGGGGCTTTTTTGCTCGATGAGCGCAGCGGGTATTTGAGCCGGCTGGATTTGAACACTGGCCGAACCCAAAGGGTTCTGCTCCTTAATCCCTCCAATCTGAGCGAGGTCGGCACGATCCTCACCGGTAGCTCGCCTGAAGGATTGGCTGCTATGGACAATCAGCTCTATGTTGCGGATTTTGGAGACAATACGGTAGACGTTGCCGACCTCATCGGTCGGGGAAGCCAGAGCCGTCTGACAGTAGGGTTCGGCCCCCGTCGGCTCATCGCAACCGACAACCAGATTTTTGTCAGTAATTATCTGGGCGGCTCTCTGTCGGTTCTGGTGCCGGGGCAGTTGGGGGTCATCCAGGAGATCGTTGGTCTCGGGCAGCCGTTGGAAATGGCCTTTGATCGGTTTTATCGGAGACTTTATGTCGCGGATGAAGGGACGGCCAGTCTTGCCGTCATCGATGTCAATACCAACCGGCTTCTCGGGAGAATTATGTTGGGGGCAAAGCCTTTCGGAATGGCAGTGATTCAATAGCGGTGCCGAACTGCTGAATCGGAGAGTACGGAACCGTGGAGCGGCAGAGCGCGGTTAAGAAGAGAGGCTTGTGAACGGTAAAAGAATGAGTGATGAAAGAGAACGCCATAAGTGGATTCGGCTGGATCTCATCCGAATCATCCTTTTTCTTTTCCTGGGCTTATTTTGCCAGTTCGGAGAGGAAATATTCCTTGGGACGGCTCAGGCTCGAGCTGCGGATGTGGAACTGCTGACTCCCCGACCAGGAGCCACGGTCATTGCCAGGAATCCGCTGACCCATCTTGTTCTGCGCCAGGCGGGAAGCGCAACGCCAAGTCGGGTGAAGGTGGAAAAGTCCGGCGCCGTGCTCGATCCTATTGTGAAAATGGATGACGGGGAGCATCTCTACTTGCATTTCAGGCTTCCCCTTGAGCCTGGCCGCAATACCTTTACTATCATCCCGAGTGGGCAACGGGTTGAGCTCAATTTTCGACAAATACGGGCTTCGCTGAACCCCAAGTCATTCGCTGGAGGAGTCGACCTTTTTCATCGGGACGACCAACTGCCTGAAAGCTGCCAGGAGTGTCACGATCTGAAAGAGACAGACACCCTCGAACCGGTGGGCCTGCAACAACAGACCTCCTGCCCCACATGCCACCGGACTATTATCGAAAAGGGGCCCTGGAAGCACGGCCCCGTGGTCAATAGACAATGTCTTGTTTGTCATCAACGGTCGGTCAAACCTTGGAGAATCGGCTTTCCGGCCACAAAAATCCAGGATCTCTGCGTCACCTGCCATACATATAAAAAAGACTGGGAATCTCGAAAATTCATTCATGGGCCCATGATTGTCGGAGGGTGTACCCTCTGCCATGATCCCCATGGTGGGAAGTACCGTTATCAGCTTTGGGCCGCTGGCTCACTCCAGCTCTGCATCACCTGCCACAGCGACAAGCGAAATCTGGTGAGCAAGAAAAAGAAAGAACGGCCGGCATATGTCCATGGGATTATCTACGGTGAGGGCTGTGTTGTCTGTCATAGTCCTCATGCGACCGATGAAAGGTACATGCTCAGCAAACCGATCAACGAGCTTTGCACCGGGTGCCATCACAAGTTGGCCGGTGTCAAGCGGGGGCACCCTGTGGCCGGCCATCCGACCACGGCGCCCCAAGATCCGCGGCGGCCGGGCAGGCGACTCGTGTGTTCAAGTTGCCACAACCCTCACGGATCTTCTTATCAATACATGTTAATTAATACTTTGCAGGGAGCCCGTCTTTGCCGTGGGTGTCATAGAAGATAAGCTGCAGAAAAAAGAATTCGCCCGAGAGCTGGTCGGCCGTGCCGGTAAGTCCGGAAAAGGGGCGGTACGCGGCTGCCCTCCCGCCTTGGTTGAGGGGATACTGGCGATTCTGGCGGCGTGTTTGATGTTTTCGGCCAATCCGGCTGTGGCCAGCAATACCGATGTGCCCCTAAAATCCATCGCCCAGATTACCATGGATGATGACGGCCGTCACTTGAGCTACCCCCTTGCCGTTTTTTACGATCCGATCGAGGACGAGATCTATGCCGTCAATGGCGGCAATTTCCGGGTGGTGGTGTACGGCCCTGATTTCTTCCCGCGGGTTTCTATCGGGAAGGGTCGTGGTGTGCTTGCCGCCCGGGGAGGAATTGTGATGCCCAACGGCGAGGTCTATATTTGCCAGGTCCGTCCGTCGCCTCGCATCACCATCCTCAACGGGGCTTTCTTCGTCGAGAGGGAAATCCTGCTCGACCAGATTTCGGAGGCACCGGGCTTCCTCCCCAATCAAGTGGCGTTAAGTCACGACGGCACGATTTATGTGGCGGGGATCAATTATCGCGGCGTGCTGGTGCTGGATCACGAGGGGAATTTCCTGCGTCTCCTCCAGCCGGAGGACGAGATCAACATTTTCGGCAACGAACAGGAGAAAAACCAGCCGGGAAAGGAGGAAAAGCCGACGGAGGAAAAGCCGACCACCTCGGGAGAGGGCCAAGAGGTCACTCCGGAAGATTTCTATGCGAACATCCCTGAGGAATTCCGTCCCAGGAGCATGGACGATAAGAGCGGGCTCCGGAGAGGGCGCGGCCCGGTCAAGATCAACTTCGTAATCATCGACCAGGCCGGAAGGTTGTATCTTCTGAGTGGGGAGACCGGCAAGATTTACGTCTATGGTCCGGATGAAGTTTTTCTCTTTTCCTTCGGAAAGAAGGGTGGCAGCCCTCGGCAACTGAGTACGCCCAAGGGGCTCGCGATCGACGAACAACGTAAGCTGATTTACGTCGTCGACTATATGCGGCACACCATTCTGGCCTACCACACGGAGAATGGCAAGTTTGCATTCGAGGTCGGCGGCCGGGGGCTTGCCCCGTGCTGGTTCAATTTCCCTGTGGGAATCGCCATCAACACGAAGGGTGACCTTATCGTCGCTGATCAGTTCAACAAGCGCGTCCAGGTCATTGAGGTGGAACAAGCTAGATATGGAGATGAACTTATTTCTCCGGCAAGCGATGAATCGATAGATGCCTCGCCGGAATCGCCTGATGCCGATGAGGAAGTTGCTCCGGATGAAACTGCGGCCTCGGTGGAAACTGCGGTCCCGGAGCAAGCCACGGCCCCGGCTGAAACTTCTGCCCCCGATGAGAACGCTGCTGCGCCGCCGGCAGCTGCCCCAGAAAAGCCAGTGCAGATTCCACCGGATGAAAAAACAATTCTGACCCCGATTGCCGTGGTTCCGGAGGATGCCTTGCCGGATGAAAAGGAGTCCACTGGGATTCCGGTAGATGAAAAAACGGCTCCCCAACAGGCAGCTCCGATTGTGGAAGAGGTCTTGCGAGGGAATTAGATGGGAAGCGGCAATGGAAAGCAGCAAGGGAGAGGATGGTCCCTCCGCTCGGAGCTGGAGATGATACCCCCGACCCGCAGCCCCGCAAGCTGAAAGGGAAAACGAAGGGCTGATCAACAAGGAGAGCATCGCGTATGTCAAGAACTGCCGGTTCTGGTACAAAAGGCCGATTGATCGTCCTAACCTTCATCGGCGGCGTGACTTGGCTCACCCTCACCACTTCGGCCGTAGGCGGACCATACCTCGATTCAGCCCACGGCAACTCCGGCTATGGCGTCAATCGTTCCATGATCGATGGGAACTACGCCCAATTCGCCACCGGCAATTGTGCCCATTGTCATGAGACTCACGCCAGCCTGCAAGGGGCGGACCCGGCGCCAACGGGCGGACCTGCAGCCCATACCCTGTTTGCCGCCGGCTTTAACGTAAACCGCACCCAAGGCCCCTATGCGCAGACGGACGATTTCTGTTTTTACTGCCACAGCGATGATCCGGGGCCCCAAGTTCGGAACAAGGATTACAGCACGGCCTTCGGCGGGGGCAACGCCGGAGACGGCCCTCAGTCGATCATGGCCGCCTTCAACCAGGCATCCTATCACAATCTTTACGATATCAGGAACTTTCTCAGTAGCGACACCAGCTTTTCCGTCTGGTTCGCCAAGCATGACAACCCCTGCAGCGCCTGCCATAATTCCCACCTGGCCAAACGCAATTGGGACA